>NZ_JBFUIN010000034.1:0-23807 GCF_056401855.1 Bacillus sp. P4_D3 | reverse complement strand
TATATCGACTTACCAACAACTTTCGACAATCGCATCATAAAAAAAAATTGCCGGAATTAATCCGGCAATCTTTTATTACTTACGTAACTCCGCACCAAACTTCTCTTCTACCGCTGTTAATACACGGCTATGTGCTTCTGTTACTTCTTCGTCTGTTAATGTACGTTCTGCATCGAAGTAGTTCATAGAAAATGCAAGTGATTTCTTGCCTTCTTCCATTTTTTCACCTTCGTATAAGTCGAATAGTGTTACTTCTTTTAGAAGTTCTCCGCCAGCTTCAGCAATTACTTGCTTCATTTCACCAGCTTTTGTTTCTGCTGTTACTACAACAGCCATATCACGTGTCATAGATGGGAAACGTGGAATTGCTAAGTAGTAAGTTTCCTCAGCGTCTGCACCGAATACTTTTGCAAGAGATAATTCGAATACGAATGTATTTTTCACATCTAATTGTTTTTCTGTTTCCGGGTGCAATTGACCGATGAATCCGATTGCTTCACCATCTAATACGATGTCAGCTGTACGGCCTGGGTGCATACCTTCACGTTTTGCTGGTGCATAAGTGATTTGGTTTGCAACGCCAAGTACGTCGAATAATCCTTCTAATACACCTTTAACAACGAAGAAGTCTACAACTTTCTTCTCACCTTGCCATGCATGGTGAAGAGCAAGACCTGTCATAACACCTGCAAGATGTTGTTCTTCTTTCGGAAGTTCTCCTGCTTCTGTTGGTAAGAAGATAGAACCTACTTCATATAAAGCAACGCTATCGTTTTTACGTGCAACATTGTATGAAACTGCTTCTAACAATTGTGGTACTAAGCTTAAACGAAGTTGGCTACGCTCTTCGCTCATTGGAAGCGCAAGATTTACAGGAGCTTTTTCGTTTGGTTCAACCATGTATTGTTTCGCTTTGTCAGCACTTGTTAATGAATATGTGATTGCTTCATATAAACCAGCACCTTCTAGGAAGCGGCGTACTTTACGACGTTTCGTTTGTGCTGATGTTAATTTACCACGTGTCATTGTTCCAGATGGTAATGTAACTGGAATGTGATCATAACCATACAGACGACCTACTTCTTCTACTAAGTCTTCTGAAATTGTAATGTCAGGACGACGTGCCGGTACATTCACATGGAATGTTCCTTCTACTTCTGTGAATGGGAATTTTAAGTTTGTGAACATTGTACCCATTTCACTCGCAGCAATATCTGTACCTAATACACGGTTTACTTTTTCAGCAGTAACAGATACTGTACGTTCTTGCACTTGTAAGTTATCAGCTTCTACTACACCTTCAAGTGCTTCTCCGCCAGCATATTTTGCCATTAAAGCAGCTGCGTGTTGAATCGCTTCAAATGTACGTGTTGGGTCGATTCCTTTTTCAAAACGTGCACTTGATTCGCTACGAAGACCTAAGTCTTTTGATGTACGGCGCACTGTTTGACCTGCAAAGTATGCAGACTCAATTAGAACGTTTACTGTCTCACTATCAACTTCAGAATCCGCCCCGCCCATTACACCAGCAACAGCTAAAGCTTTTTCACCGTTTGTAATAACAAGGTGGTGGCTTTGTAATTTACGCTCTTGATCATCTAATGTTTGAATCCTTTCGTCTTCTTTAGCTAGACGAACAACGATTTCTTTTGAACCTAATTTATCGTAATCGAATGCATGTAATGGTTGACCGTATTCCATTAAAATGTAGTTTGTAATATCAACTACATTACTAATTGGACGAATGCCAGCTGCCATAAGGCGAGTTTGCATCCACATTGGTGATGGACCAATCTTTACGTTCTTCACCATTTTTGCAATGTATAACGGGTTTTCTTCTTTCGCTTCTACACTTACAGAAATGTAATCAGCTGTTTTTTCTGCTGATTCTTGTAAGTTGATAGCTGGAAGTTTTACTTCACGGCCGTAAATAGCAGCTACTTCATATGCAACACCTAACATGTTTAAGCAATCTGCACGGTTTGGTGTTAAACCAAGCTCAAGCACTTCATCATGTAAGTTTAAAATTTCAAGTGCATCTGCACCAACTTCAGCGTCACTTGGGAAGATGAAGATACCGTCTGCATATTCTTTCGCAACGAATTTTCCATCAATACCAAGCTCTTGAAGAGCACAAACCATACCGTGAGAAGCTTCCCCGCGTAGTTTTGCTTTTTTAATTTTGAAGTTACCAGGAAGTACAGCGCCAACTTTTGCAACTGGTACTTTTAAACCTTTTGCAATATTAGCAGCTCCACAAATAATTTGAACTGGCTCTTCTTCACCAATATCGATTAAACATTTGCTTAATTTATCAGCTTCTGGGTGTTTTTCACATTCTAATACGTGACCAACTACAACACCTTTTACACCTTTATTTAATACTTCAACACCTTCTACTTCAATACCACTTTTTGTGATTTTGTCTGCTAGTTCTTGTGCTGTTACATCTTTAATATCTACATACTCTTGTAACCAACGATATGATACGAACATATTTATCCTCTCCTTCCCTTACGCTCGTTTGAATTGTTGTAAGAAACGTACATCATTTGTATAGAAATGACGAATGTCATCTACGCCGTATTTCAACATTGCGATACGCTCTGCGCCCATACCGAATGCGAAACCTTGATATTCTGTTGAATCATAACCAGCCATTTCAAGTACGTTCGGGTGAACCATACCTGCTCCTAAAATTTCGATCCAGCCAGTCCCTTTACAAGTGCCACAACCTTTACCGTGACACATCATACAAGAAATATCCATCTCTACAGATGGCTCTGTGAATGGGAAGAAACTTGGACGAAGACGGATTTCACGATCTTCACCGAACATCTTTTTCACGAATACTTGCAGTGTACCTTTTAAGTCACTCATGCGAATGTTTTTATCAATTACAAGACCTTCAATTTGCATGAATTGGTGTGAATGCGTCGCATCATCGTCATCGCGGCGATACACTTTACCAGGACAAATAATTTTAATCGGTCCTTTTTCTTTATTCTTTTCCATCGTACGTGCTTGCACAGAAGATGTATGTGTACGTAGTAACGTTTCTTCTGTAATGTAGAATGTATCTTGCATATCACGCGCTGGATGATCTTTCGGTAAGTTTAATGCTTCGAAGTTGTAGTAGTCTTTTTCTACTTCTGTTCCTTCAGCTACTTCATAACCCATACCGATGAATACATCTTCAATTTGTTCAACAACTGCTGTTAACGGATGGTGACAACCTGTTTCAACAGGACGACCTGGCAGTGTAACATCAATTGTTTCAGTAGCTAATTTCGCCTCAATTACTGCTTTTTCTAAGTTGCCAATTTTGTCTTCTAGACGCGTTTGAATCGCTTCACGTACTTCATTTACTAATGCTCCCATACGTGGACGCTCTTCTGCTGATAATTTTCCCATGCCGCGTAATACTTCTGTAATTGGACCTTTTTTCCCTAAATACGCTACGCGTACGTCGTTTAAGCCCTTTAGCTCTTTCGCTTCTTCAATAAGCTCTAACGCTTTTTGCTTTAGCTCTTTTAAACGTGCTTCCATTTGGAACCCTCCTAATTTTAAAAATAAAAAAACCTCGCTCCCAAAAAGGGACGAGGTAAATTCGCGGTACCACCCTAAATTGACAGAACAAGTCTGCCCACTCATTAGTTATAACGATCAATTCTGACCGGAACGCCTTTACATATAAATGGTCCTGGCGCCAACTCCAGAGGTGAATTCACTTCCATCTACCATAAGAATGCTTTCAGTCTACGGCACTCTCTCCCTATATGGCGATTTTGTAAGCTACTCTTCTCTATCAACGTTTTTCGTTATTTAACTTTTATTGTATGTTCATTACGAACATATACTTCAACTTATTATAAGAAGTTTTTTATTTGTTCGCAACTGGGCTTTGTAAATAATACGTTAAAATCCCTGCTGCAACCGCAACATTTAATGATTCTGCCCCTCCGTAAATCGGAATATACA
Organism: Bacillus sp. P4_D3; assembly: GCF_056401855.1. Taxonomy (NCBI): domain Bacteria; kingdom Bacillati; phylum Bacillota; class Bacilli; order Caryophanales; family Bacillaceae; genus Bacillus; species Bacillus sp. P4_D3. The sequence continues at coordinate 19,826 of NZ_JBFUIN010000034.1, read as the reverse complement.
AGTTTTGATCCGTTTTCGCAAGAATTTCTTGGCGTACGCCACTTCCTTCATTTCCTACAATTAATGCAAAACTTCCAGCCGGGGTTACTTCACCAAATGGAACTCCATTTTCAAGAGCCGTTCCATATACAGGGACGTTATTTTCTTTTAACTTGTCTACCCATTCTTCTAAATTCCCTTTTACAACCGGTAAATGGAAAATAGAACCCTGTGTAGAGCGTAGTACTTTACTATTATAAACATCAACGCACCCTTCTCCAAGCACAACGGCATGAATACCAGCTGCATCAGCTGTACGAATAATCGTTCCCAAATTACCTGGGTCTTGAAGGCCGTCTAATAAAAGAAATTTCCCATCAGTAAGAGCTACTTCTTTCTCATGTTTCTCACAAACAGCAAATACGCCTTGCGTTGTTTCTGTTTCGCGAAGTACTTTTACAATTGCTTCAGGCACAATATACATTTCAACATCATTAACTGTCCAATCTTTCGGAAGATCTGTCTGATCTGAAACGATAAGTTCTGTTACAACTCCTGCCTTTAACGCTTCCTCTACTAAATGGAATCCTTCTACAAAAAATAAACCTTTGTTATCGCGCTCTTTTTTCGTCTGCAGCTTTTTCCACTGCTTCACACGCGGGTTTTGTACTGAATCAATGTTTTTCATAATATGTATTTCCCTCTCTTCTTGTCTTATCATTATAGCCTATTTTTCATACATATTTACATTAAAAAGAACAAAAACTAACGTCAGTTTCAATTCTGAAGAAGAGGTGAAGATAATGAGTTTTAATTTACGCGGCGCTGTATTAGCGAATGTATCTGGAAATTCACAAGACCAATTACAAGAAACGATTGTCGATGCAATTCAAAGCGGTGAAGAAAAAATGCTTCCAGGTCTCGGCGTTTTATTCGAAGTCATTTGGAAAAATGCTGATGAAAATGAAAAACACGAAATGTTAGGAACACTGGAGCAAGGATTAAAAAAATAAACAATAAAAGGTCACCTTAGAAAAAAAACTAAGGTGACCTTTTATGTCTATAAAATTTTTCTTCTCCTAAACATTTCTACTTTACTAACGCTGATTGATGGAGTACAATGTTCAAAATACATTTAAACCGATCGATTTTCTTCATATACATCATTAGATAAAGTGAAACTTTAATCAGTGGGGGTTTTGTTCATCCCCACTGATTATTAGTTGAACCAATCGGGCTTTTACGGGCAGTCGATCTCCTACCTAACTTCCTCGCATTCGCCAAATTTTGAGGTGGGAGTCTTACTGCCCGTTAAATCGGGATAAAAGGAGTGAATGTTTTATGCACCGTATTACGCTTGAACAAATTTTTAAACATCACATTACGCAAAAATATGTAAACCGTTCTGGAATGGTCCACGCGATTGCTGTCGCTTACCATGCGTTTCACTTAGCCAAAAAACATCACGCCTCAGTCGATACTGCGACAAAGGCTGGCTTCCTTCATGATATCGGACATCATACGTGGTACACAGGCGGCGAATGGGACTATGACTTGTATAAAAAGAATGATATACATGCGATTAAAGGGGCAGAAAGATCTCATAAATTGCTTATTAGATTAGGAGAACATCCGAAACTAGCAAAAGAAATTTCTGTTGCAATTCTTCTGCACACTGATTCTTTCCTAGTAGAACAAACACTTGAAAGAACACCTCTACAAAACGTTATTAAGTGGGCGGATGAAGCCGATGAAGAGCCAGGCGGCGCACATCATTATAGAACGATTTCTTATGAAAAAGCATTGAAAGCAATTCAGCAATTAGACCGATTGGTAGAACGTGAATTACAAATAGAGCAAAAGAAATCGAATGACAAGGCAGAACATAGTTATCAATGAGAAAGAGGCATCACTATAGGGTGATACCTCTTTTATTATTTTGCGAAAAATACACCTTTGTATGTAATATTTAAATGTTACACTCAAAAGCGAAATACTTTATAATTAAATATACAAATATAAAGAGGTGATTTTACAAATGCAACCCGCTACACAACTTTCTAATGAACAGAAATACTCTATGTCATGGGGACAATTTATTAGCTCCGTTTTATTCGCTTTTTTCGGAACCGGACTTATTACTGTGTTCCTCGCAATGCCCTTAACAATTTATACAGCCGGTCTTACAGATAAAAAACAAATTGCCCTGTATGAATCTATTGCAAATACTGGAAGTATCGTATTACAACTAGCCGTGTTGTTATTCTTCATTTTTAAATTCGAACCCGCAAAAAAATTACTACTAAAATCTTTTAACTTTAAAGTACTTAAAGAATGGCGTACATACGTATACTTACTTCTTTTCTTCGCTATAAACATTATACTCAATTACATCTTGTTAAATTATGTGTTCCAAGACGCAACAAAGCAGCAATCTTCCGCACTAAACTTAGACGTTTTTAAGCAGTATCAAATATTATTACTTCTCGGCTTCGCTATACTCACACCAATTTTTGAAGAACTTATTTTCCGTGGCTTTATACTTCGCTTCTTCTCAGAGCGCTTTCCATTTTGGATTGCAGCCATCATAACAAGCTTCTTCTTCGGTATCGCTCATACATACTCACTTGGAGTAATGGTAATTACTTTCTTCATGGGATTATTAATGGCTATTTTATGTAAAAAAACAAAATCCATTATTCCAGCTATTTTATTTCATATTATGAATAATATGTTGGCATTCTTGAGTTAAAAAGAGGTATCATCGCGATACCTCTTTTATTAATTCGTATCATCACTTCTCATTTCTATCAATTTATACATATTCATTAATAATATCCAAAATAAACCTCATACAGTAAAATATAACTGATTGCATAGAAGGAGATTATTTATGTCGAGCTTACTTTGGATTTTTTATATGCCACTTCTTGTTTTATGCGGATTTTTCGGTGATATTTTTTTAATTATTACTAGCATTAAACATCTTAAATTATTTGTGGGTTTAATGGGGCTACTTAGCCTATCTTTTGTCACACTACCTTTTGTTTTTTGGGGCATGGGGGTGAATAGCGATACGATCCTCCCTATTTCAACTACTTTATATTGGATACTGTTTTCTTTAACTGGATTATTGGCAGGATTAAATGGATTACAGGCAAAGATTAAAGGTATACGTAACATGGGATTCATTATTTTTATCGCTGGCATATTAGGGGTTATTTTCTGGGTACTTATGTCTGTAGGGGATTCATTCTATATCTAATATTTTTTAGACAGCCACAAATCGGAGGTAATACAGAAGTGTTTGGAATATTAACTTGGACTATTTTGGCTCTTACTTTGATGTTATGCGAATTCATCGTGGGCATTTTTTTAATTGTTGCTGGAATTAAATATCGAAATTTTTTTACATTCATAGCAGGATTGATTTGCATATTGCTTATCGTTGTTCCTATCATTTGTATAGGTTATGGAATAGACATAGAGCAGATGATCCCAATTTCAGGAACTTTATATTGGTGTCTCTTCTCTTTAGCTGGACTATTAGCTATTATAAGCGGAAGACAAATATCAAGTATTCGTTCTATGGGGACGATTTTGTTTATAACAGGATTATGCTCTGTGAGTGGTTATCACCTTTTATATCTCACTCTTTAAAAAGATAAAAAAGCAGGGAAATTAATTCCCTGCTTTTTTATTTCGTTTATTGCCTGATGGTAAGAAGAACGATAACACCCAAGCAATACCGGCTAATATTGTTGCAATTAAGAAGGCATCATTAATACCGTTAATTGCAGATAGCTTTGAAATTTGTCCGAATAATAGTTGCGTGCTCATCGCATCTCCTGCTTGAGCTGATCCGGCTAATGCCGCTAAGCTTTGGCCCATACCGTGTACTTTATCAACTAAAATTGGGTTTGATGTTGTTAACATGTTGCCGTAATCCGCTACGTGAGCAGTCGTTTGTTGCGTCATAAGTGTGATTAATATCGCTGTTCCAATTGAACCAGCTACTTGTCTTGACGTATTTTGCGTTGCTGTACCGTGAGAAATTAATTTCATCGGCAGTGCGTTCATACCAGCTGTCATAATTGGCATCATAATGAATGACATACCAATTGAGCGTATAATATAATCCGTCATAATAACGCTATACGGTGTATCCATCGATAACGTTGTAAATTTATATGTCGCAAATGTTGTAATGGCTAATCCGACAATTGCTAACGGACGAATACCATACTTATCAAATAGTTTACCTGCAACTGGTCCCATAATTCCCATAATTAATGATCCTGGAAGAAGTAATAAACCAGATTCCATTGGCGTAAAGCCGCGAATATTTTGCAGATATACAGGAAGTAATAACATACCTCCGAATAAGGCCATCGTTACAATCGCGTTAATTACTAATGTGAAAGTGAACGTCGGATATTTAAATACTTGTAAATCAAGCATTTTATTGTCCGTTGTTAACTCTCTCCAAATAAATACTGCTAAACCAATGACACCGATGATCATTGTTATAACAACTTCTGCACTAGTCCAGCMATTATTTCCAGCTTCACTAAATCCGTACAATAAGCTTCCTAGTCCAATACTTGAACTAATAACACCAAATACATCTAACTTTGTTTTAGACACCGGCTGTGCTAGTGTGAAGAATTTTAAAGATAAGAACGTAATAATTAAACCGATCACAAACATACCGTAGAACATTAAGTTCCAGCTATAATTTTCAATTACCCAACCTGTTATAGTTGGTCCGATAGCTGGTGCTAAAATCATCGCTACCCCTAGTAACCCCATCGCTGCTCCGCGTTTATGAGGCGGGAATAATGTCATGAAGATATTCATACCAACTGGCATTAAAATACCTGCACCGACCGCTTGAATAATGCGGCCCGTCATCATCATTGTAAAGTTACCTGATGTAGCACAAATGATAGATCCTACCGTGAAAAATAACATTGCCGCTACGAATAATTTACGATACGTAAATCGTGAAACTAAAAAGGCACTAATCGGCACTAAAATTCCGTTTACAAGCATGAAGCCTGTAATTAACCATTGGGCCGTTGAAGTTGATACGTTAAATTCGTTCATTAACGGAGGCAATGCAACATTAATGATCGTTTGATTTAAAATAGAAATGAACATACCGAGAATTAATACAGTTACAACTGCCTTTACATTCACATTCTCTACCGGCAATTGTCTCTTCAGCATTTCTTTTTCCTGTTTTACTTGCTCTTGCTTCCCTGTTTCTAATTCCACTACGTTAGAAGCTTCTGTTTCTTGTTTTTGTTCAATTTCTTTCTCTTCTGTTTCTAACTTACTTACTTCTATTTTACTTACGGCTGGGACTTGTTCTTCTCCCACGTTCGTTTTTTTCTTTCGTAAAAGACGATTTACAAGGAAGAAGACGATTATACAAAATAGTGCATATCCTACAATTGCAATTGAGGACATCTCATCTCCCCCTTACTTATGAATACGAACTGACACATTCATTCCAGGAACAATATTTACTGATTTACTATGGTCTAAAGAAATTTTAACTGGTACAACTTGCTTTACTTTCGTATAGTTCGCTGTTGCGTTACTTGATGGTAACATTGAGAATGTATTTGCTGTTGTTAATCCAACTTGTTCTACTTTTCCTGTTAACGTTGTATCTGGGTATGCATCTACATACACATCTACTGTTTGGCCTTTTTGAACATCATCAATAGTTGTTTCTTCAATGTTTGCTGTTACCCATAAGTTATTCATATCAAATGCGTAAGCAATTGGGCTACCCGCTCCAACGAACGCATTTGTTGTTGCGTTTGATTGTACAACTGTTGCATTTTGCGGAATCGTTACGTCTACTGTTTGCTCACCATTTGCTCCTGCTACAGTAACAGCACCTAATTTATCGTTCTCATTGTAGTTTTTTCCTACTTCTGCTTTCCAGTCAGTTAATTTACCCGCTATTGGTGATGCAATTGGAATTACCTTCCCGTCAATTTTTGCATTGTCTGTTTTTAAATAGTTTTCCGTTTGATTGTAATAGTAATAACCGCCGATACCGCCGCCAACTAATACAATTAATGTGATAATGTTGATAATTATCATTCTTCGAAACTGATTCATTGCATTCCTCTCCTTATATCGCATATAATTTTTTTCTAAACTATTTACATCCTTAGTGTTTATATTGTTTAATTGTTAATTATATTAACCTTTAAACAAAAAAAGCACACCTTTTACGACGCAAACTATGTTTTGTCTGCATCCTAGCGGTGCTGATTTCTAAAGGACTATCGTTTATAATTATAAATAATTATCACGAATCTACAACCAACAATTTAAATCTATATGTTGTTTAAACAACATTACACCATAAATGTGTTGTTTAAGTTTAAAAAATTAAACGAGGTGAAGTAAAAATGTCTATTAAAAATACAAATGATCCACGTGTAAAACGAACGAGACAACTCATACAGGATGCTTTTGTCGCTTTAGTAGGCGAAAAGGGCTTTGAAAATGTAACTGTGCAACATATCGCGGAACGTGCTCCTGTAAATCGTGCTACATTTTATAGCCATTACCATGATAAATATGATTTATTAGAAAAAAGCATAGAAGAAATGTTAGAAAAACTAGCTGAAGTAATTAAACCACAAAAACGAAATAAAGAAGATTTTCAGCTCACATTTGACTCACCACATCCAACCTTTTTAGCTTTATTTGAACATATAGCAGAAAATGTAAACTTCTATAACGTGATGCTTGGTGATAAAGCCGCTGGAAATTACTCTTATAAAATGATGAAAACAGTCCAAACACATTTAACATTAAGCTTATCTATTTCACAGCCTGATGATGAAGAACTCATGGTTCCTCGTGACATTCTTATTAGTTATGTTACAGGGGCTCATATCGGAATGATTATGTCATGGTTAAAAAGAGGCATGATTTATACCCCGCATTTCATGGCAATGCAATTAACTCGCTTAATTATTTTAGGCGCCCATACTGCAGCAGGATTAGAAAGACCATTTTAAAAATGGAAAAAGCGAAGGAAATTATCCTTCGCTTTTTTCTATTAATTAAATGTAATGTTATGTACAGCCTCTTTATCAAGACGTTTAATAACTTCTACAATTAATTTCACTGCGTTTTCATAATCATCACGATGTAACATCGCTGCATGAGAATGAATGTAGCGTGTCGCAATCGTAATTGCCATAGACGGAATACCATTTACAGAAATATGAATTGCTCCTGCATCCGTTCCCCCGCCCGCTACAGAATCATACTGATATGGAATTTGTAATTCATCAGCAACATCAACAACGAAATCACGTAAACCTGTATGACCAATAACAGAAGCATCATATAGAATGATCTGCGGTCCATCACCCATTTTACTTTGTGCTTCTTTTGCTGTTACACCTGGTGTATCCCCAGCAATACCAACATCTACAGCGAATGCGATATCTGGCTTAATATAGTTTGCAGATGTTTTCGCACCACGAAGACCAACTTCTTCTTGTACAGTCCCAACGCCGTATACAACGTTTGGATGCTTTTCATCTTTTAATTGTTTTAATACGTCAATTGCAATTGCACAACCAATTCGGTTATCCCATGCTTTTGCAAGTAACATCTTTTCATTCTTCATCACTTGGAATTCGAAGTACGGTACAACTTGATCTCCTGGTCTTACGCCCCACTCCATCGCTTCTTCTTGGCTAGAAGCACCAATATCGATGAACATATCTTTAATGTCAACTGGTTTTTTACGAGCTTCTGGAGGTAAAATGTGCGGTGGTTTTGAACCAATTACACCTGTTACATCTCCTTTACGCGTTACAATCGTTACGCGCTGTGCAAGCATAACTTGCGACCACCAGCCACCAACCGTTTGGAAACGAAGGAAGCCTTTGTCATCAATTTGCGTAATCATAAAGCCAACTTCATCTAAATGACCTGCAACCATAATTTTTGGGCCGTTTTCTTCCCCAACTTTTTTCGCAACTAAACTTCCTAAATTATCAGTAGAAAGTTCATCTGCAAACGGCTCAATATATTTCTTCATTACTTCACGTGGTTCACGCTCGTTACCCGCAATACCGCGTGCGTCTGTTAATTCTTTTAGCATTGTCAATGTCTCGTCTAATTTTATCATTGYCAACACCCTCCTTTTTCTTCAGTCACTTTATTATACAAAAGGAAATTGAAATATTCAAAAATTAAATTAGTATCCTTGTGTTTGACGCTGATGATTTACTTCATTTTTATCTAAATATGCTTTTTCAATTTCTTCTTGTTCAAATTCAAGCGCTTGTCCAAGGCGAAGATAGCTTGTAAATAGTTCAATATAATTCGTGATAGAAGGTTGATCTGTAAAACGAATTACTTTCGCATATGTGTCTAAGAAAATTTCCACTTGTGTTTTATTCGTTTGCGCACATTTATAGAATAAGAAGTTTTTATCAATTCCTAAATCGATTCCGATTGATAAAATAAAATGTAAACCATCTACGTATTCTTCTAATATTACTTCACGTTCTGACGCTGGTTTATTGCTCCAATATTTAAAACAACGTGTTTCATTTGCAAGTTCTCCAATTTCTACAAGAAGAGCTAACATTTTTTCTTTTAACAATTTCTTCGGTTGTAAGTCATGCTCTTTCACAATACGGTCATCTAATTCTTTTTGTAATTTAAATAGTTGTAGTAAGTCCATTCTATTGTCCTCCTCCAACATCGCATTTTCCGCAACAATGTTGTTTCATCTCAAAGTTCATTATTATTTTTCATTTCTTATTAACAAGTCAGCTACCTACATCTTTATAAAGATAGCTTGTCCTTAATTTGCAAATACGTTTCAATCATCACTCATAGATTGTTCACTTGATGAAAGTTCCATATCATCTTTCCATTATAGCAGTGTCGTTTCTGCTAGGAAAGATACACTTCTTCACGAATGAGTTCAAATAAAAAAAGTCAGGAGGATTCTCCTGACTTCATATGTATATTCTTTTATATCGCTATAGCTTTTATATTGATTTTGTCATATCGATAACGACACGCCCGTTAATCTTTCTTACTTTCATGTAAACGCCTCTTCGTTATCGTTACAAAAGTTCTTACAAGCACATCTTAATATACTAGAGAGAAATAAATCATTTAATTGTGACGACACTAAGCGGGAAATTTCACAAGTTATTGAATGGTTATAATGAATACAAATAAAAAAACCTTAGAAGAAAGATCTTCTAAGGTTTTAAACAATTAGTTAATGTTGTTTTTTGCAACTGTTGCTAATTCAGCGAAAGCTTTTTCGTCATGAACAGCTAAGTCAGCAAGCATCTTGCGGTTAACTTCGATGCCAGCATTTTTTAAACCGTGCATTAAGCGGCTGTAAGAAAGACCATTCATACGAGCTGCTGCGTTGATACGTGTAATCCATAATTTACGGAAGTCACGTTTCTTTTGACGACGGTCACGGAATGCATACATTAGAGATTTCATAACCTGTTGGTTAGCAACCTTAAATAATGTACTCTTAGAACCGTAGTAACCTTTTGCTAATTTTATAACTTTTTTACGACGTTGACGAGTAACTGTACCACCTTTTACTCTTGGCATAATATTACCTCCTAGTTTGTTCTATATATCAGCCGAACTTATTTTAAGTTGTCAAGCATTTGACGAATGCGTTTGAAGTCACCAGCGCTAACTACACCAGCTTTACGTAGTTTACGTTTAGCTTTTGTAGATTTGTTAGCGAATAAATGGCTTGTGTAAGCGTGAGAACGCTTCAGTTTACCAGATCCAGTCTTTTTGAAACGCTTTGCAGCGCCGCGATGAGTTTTTTGTTTAGGCATAGGTATTTCCTCCTCTATCTATTACTTATCGTTTTTCGGTGCTAAAACTAAGAACATACTGCGTCCTTCCATTTTAGGCTTAGATTCAATTGTACTAACTTCAGCACAAGCTTCTGAGAAGCGATCTAAAACACGTTGACCGATTTCTTTATGAGTAATGGCACGTCCTTTAAAGCGAATTGACGCTTTAACCTTGTCGCCTTTCTCTAAAAACTTGACAGCATTACGAAGTTTTGTGTTAAAGTCATGTTCATCAATTGTTGGACTTAAACGAACTTCTTTCATGCTAATTACTTTTTGATTTTTGCGCTGTTCTTTTTCTTTCTTCTGTTGCTCAAAGCGGAATTTACCGTAGTCCATAATGCGGCATACTGGCGGTTTCGCATTTGGAGCAACCAATACTAAATCAAGATTAAGACCTGCAGCTAAGTCTAAAGCGTCATTACGAGACTTGATTCCAAGTTGATCGCCGTTTGCGCCAACTAAGCGTACTTCACGTGCACGAATTTGCTCGTTAATCATCATATCCTTGCTAATAGTAAGCCACCTCCAAGGTTTTCTTAGAATACGTTTTGCAATTGTAGAACCCGAACAAAAAAAGTGCGGGCACACGGCACCCACACTTGTAATATCTTTAGTAAGAAATACATTTACCTGCTAACTGCGAATGCGTCCATCAGGTGAGAAGCGGGTGCTTCTACTTGTCAAAACCATATTCTATTATCCTTGATGAGTTTATCATAGGACATGACGTCTGTCAAGAAGACGCGATGTGTTTTACTAACAACAAGAAATATTGTAACAAACAACCAGCATACTTGCAATACTTTTTTATGATAAGTATTGTTTGGTTATTTTTTCTAGATTTTCTTTTTTATAATACATAAAAAAGCCGCGGTATACCGCGGCTCTTTCTTATCGTTTTCCTTCTACTTTAATCATGTCAACAAACGCATCTAATGCGATTGTTTCTGATTTTTGTTCACCATATTTACGTACGTTAACGCCATTTTCAGTAACTTCATTGTCACCTACTACAAGCATGTACGGAATCTTTTGCATTTGTGCTTCACGGATTTTGTAACCAATTTTCTCTTCACGAGTGTCTAATTCAACACGGATACCAGCACGTCGTAATTCATCTTGTACTTTCTTCGCATAATCTAAATGTACTTGCGGAGAAACTGGAATTACTTGTGCCTGAACTGGAGCTAACCAAGTTGGGAATGCGCCTTTGTATTCTTCAATTAAGAAGGCTACGAAACGTTCCATAGTTGATACAACACCACGGTGAATTACAACTGGACGATGTTGTTTACCGTCTTCACCAACGTAAGCTAATTCAAAGCGTTCTGGAAGTAAGAAGTCTAATTGTACAGTTGAAAGTGTTTCGTCTTTTCCAAGAGCAGTACGAACTTGAACGTCAAGTTTCGGACCATAGAATGCCGCTTCACCTTCAGCTTCATAGTAATCAAGACCCATTTCATCCATAGCTTCTTTTAACATACCTTGTGCTTTTTCCCACATCTCATCATCAGCATAATACTTTTTAGTATCTGCTGGGTCACGATAAGATAGACGGAATGAATAGTTTTCTAAACCGAAATCTTTGTACACTTCTAAAGTTAAGTTTACAACACGTTTTAATTCTTCTTTAATTTGATCTGGACGAACGAAAATGTGCGCATCATTTAAAGTCATTCCGCGTACACGTTGTAATCCAGATAATGCTCCAGACATTTCATAGCGGTGCATTGTTCCAAGTTCCGCAATACGGATTGGTAATTCACGGTAGCTGTGAATATCATTTTTATAAACCATCATATGGTGAGGGCAGTTCATTGGACGAAGAACTAACTCTTCATTATCCATTTCCATTGATGGGAACATGCCATCACGGTAATGGTTCCAGTGACCAGAAGTTTCATAAAGCTCTCTACTTCCTAATACTGGAGTGTATACGTGATCATAGCCTAAGCTTGCTTCTTTATCAACGATATAACGCTCGATAATACGGCGAATTGTTGCACCTTTTGGTAACCAAAGTGGTAAACCTTGTCCTACTTTTTGGCTATTAGTAAATAGTTTTAACTCTTTACCTAATTTACGGTGGTCGCGCTCTTTCGCTTCTTCAAGCATACGTAAGTGCTCATCTAATTCTGCTTTCTTAACGAATCCAGTACCGTAAATACGTTGTAACATTTTATTATTGCTATCGCCGCGCCAGTAAGCACCTGCAACGCTTAATAATTTAAACACTTTAATCTTCCCTGTAGATGGAAGGTGAACACCACGGCAAAGGTCGAAGAATTCGCCTTGCTCATAGATTGAAATAACTGCATCTTCTGGAAGATCGTTAATTAAATCTAATTTTAACTCATCGCCGATTTCTTCAAAGCGACGAAGTGCTTCTGCACGTGGTACTTCATGACGAACGATTTCTAAGTTTTCGTTCACGATTTTTTGCATTTCTTTTTCGATTTTCTTGAAGTCTTCAACTGTAATTGCTTCTTCCATATCAATATCGTAGTAGAAGCCATTTTCGATTACTGGACCAATGCCAAGCTCAAGCTTAACATCTTTATATAAACGTTTTAACGCTTGTGCTAAAAGGTGAGCTGTTGAGTGGCGTAAAATATATAAGCCATCTTCAGAATCTAATGTAATAATAGACACTGCACCATCTTCTTCGATTGGTGTAACAAGATCGATCATCTCATCGTTTAATTTTCCAGCCACAGCTTTTTTCTTTAAGCCTGGGCTAATAGAAGCTGCGATTTCTTCAGTTGTTACTCCTTTTGGAAACTCCTTCACAGCTCCATCAGGGAAAGTAATTTTAACTACATCTGCCATCACTGGTCACTCCTCTTTTTTTTCAAAATAAAAAACACTCATCCCATAAAAAGGGACGAGTGTTGAATTCGTGGTTCCACCCTTGTTCCAATTAACCTTATTGTTAATTGCTCAAGTTCAACATAACGGTGTTGTCCGTTAGCAATTACTAGAAAAACGTTCACTGCTAAAGTTTAGAGGTGGTAAGTAATAATCTCGTAATAGGAAGCTCACACCCTAAGGCTTCCCTCTCTGAAAATCGTAGAAAACTACCCATGTCCTCATCATAACATTTCGATATATTTCATTTATGTAGGTAATTATATGCTCAAAAACTTAGAAAATCAAGGGCGTTACCTTTATTTTTTAAATTTTTCACGTTGCGCTCAAATTCATGTAATCCATGTAGTTGCACTCGTTCCTGAAATACATTTCGCAAAGTAATAATCATATTATGATCTTGTTCTTTCGTATATAAATAAATCTTTTTCGGCGAAATAGAAAGAAGTGGTGCAATTACTTTCGTATCAATATATACATCCTGTTTCTTTAATAATTCTTCATCTATATATTGAACCAATTTATCCTGTTTTAAACGTCTACCTTTATCATCATAGAAAATAAAACTTTCATCAAAAATAAGATGCACACAGGACAAACGTGATTTCCGGCTACTTACTTGTTGGCGAAGTGTCTCAATGAACATTTGATATTCCTGCTCCATCTTATACTCATCAATTGCAACTTCAGCAAGCCTAGCTATCATTTCCCTATATGTACGAAGACGAAAACGAACGTATGATGAAAACGAGAATGAGAGCGGATCACAAAGCCAATCATTCAAAGACGACGCAATATAAGATTCAAATTTTTGACGTGTTAAATCACGAGCTACTCCTTTTCTTCTTTCCTTTAAAATCTCATGTGCCATATGCAATATTTGATGACACTCTTCTTGTTCTTCATAAAAAAACTTTTCCTTTAAAATGGTGTGAATCCATTCATTTTGTTTCACATTCATAATGAAATATAGTAATACTGGCAATAAAATCTTTTCAATATAATTCGATTCACATAATGGTATATGGATAACAACCTTTTGTTCGTTTAAATATACACTTGTTTCCTTATATAAGGATTCCGTTCTTTTCGTTAGTTGTCTGTATACGTGCACAGCATCATTTTTTTCTTCGAAGCAAATTTCAATCACTTTTGTCCCCCCTTTTATCCCCGCTCTAAAGGATTGCATCTATACGTTACAAATCCTATAAGAGTCCGATCTATGGAAGTTCACTCTTAGTAGAAACCTATCTCCCATTGTTAGAACATCCACTCGATATGGCTTGCTAATTTTATATATATTAAGGGAGGGAGAAAAAAATGATACAAGCTACTCTGAAAAAATGATTAAAATAAAGTGAAACTTTAATCAGTGGAGGTTTTGTCCATCCTCCACTGATTATTAGTTGAACCAATCGGGCTTTTACGGGCAGTTGATCTCCCACCTAACTTCTTTGCTTTACAGCCGAATTTTGAGGTGGGAGTCTTACTGCCCGCCAATAGCGGGATAAAAAAGAGCAAGCTTCTCAGCTCGCTCTTTACTTATTACGACGGTTCTTCCCGCCAATTGGGATTGGCTTCGCTAAATATTTAATTCGTTCCATAATACGGGCCGCTTTCATCTCTTCTGCTTCACCGCGCTGTGTATACGTTAAATGATGTTCCAACTGTTTGAAATCAAAATTAGATGTAAAGAACGTCGGTAAGTTTTCCAACATACGGAACTGTAAGATTGCACCGAGTACATCATCACGTACAAAACTTGACATCGCTTCTGCCCCGATATCATCTAACATTAATACTTGTACACGTTTGACAGCATCAATCTTTCCGCTAATCGAATTATCTTGAATCGAACTTTTGATTTCACGTAAAAATTCAGGGAAATATACGAGCATCGAACTAATTTTCTTTCGCGCAAGCTCATTTGCAATTGCCCCTAAAAGATACGTTTTCCCTACACCAAATTTACCGTACAAATATAAACCTTGTGCTTTTTTACCTGGTTCGTATGTGTTTAAAAATTCATTCGTTGCACCTATTGCATCAATACGTGCATCTAAATCTGAAGGATCTAATTTTTCCATAGTTGCCTGCAAAATGTCAACTGGCATATATACACTTTGAACAAGTTTTTCATATTTTTTTCTCTCATCATATGCTACTTTTCTAATACAACGATCATATTGAATATCAATCATCTTACCTTGGATGACGAGCTTCGGCTCATATCCTTGTAGCATATTTTTACATGACCCTAAATCTGGACAATCCGCACACCCTACACTTTGTCCAATATATTCATATAACTTCACAAGACTTCGTTCAATCATAGAAGTCGTTACTTCACCTTTATGTTCGTCTATAAATTCTTTCACACGAGGGTGCGCCATCACTTCTGCCTTTAAGACTTCATATCTATTTTTAAAGTTTTTATTTTCCATTAATTTCGTAAATGAATTTTGAATATGCTCCATTTTCTCACCTCAAAGAGCGTTCATTTTCTTTTATTAATCACGCTTATATTTTTTCAATACTTCTTCTAATCGTTTCCGTTCATCTTCTAACGTACTTGCATCTTTTTTCGCACTTACGTCATTTTTTACAGGTTCTTTCTCTTCTTCTTTCGACTCTTCTTTAAGCCAATCTGGTACCATTTCTTTTCGCACTGTTTTCTTCGCTGTACGACCTTTTTTCTTCGTCTCAGCCCACTCTTGATATTGACGATTCTCTTCTTTCGCTAGCGCCATCGCCTCGCCTACTGTACCGACCTTTTTTCGCGCCCAATGTCCAGCAATCTTCTCGACATACGTTTTAGCAAGCTTCATATCTGAGCGTAGCATAACGTAATAAATAAGTACATTCACAACCCCTGGCGTTAACTTTTGGTTTATCATTACATCCTCAACGATTTGCAAGTCCGCTTTCGTCGCCTCTGCACCGCCTGAAATCTCTTTCAATAGTTGTTTTGGCGAGATTTCCTCTAACTGCTTCATTAGCATCTCTTCTTGTGTAGATGGCTCTTTCTCTTTCATTGTACGAGCAGCATGAGGTTGCACTCTTTCACTTAATACAGGTAACGCTTGACCATTTTCGAATTGATACCAATCGCGTGCTCCCTTCCGAAGCCTTTCGATATCAATTGTTTGTATCTCTGTCACTGCGCCAAGAACGATATTTTGCATCGATAACACATCCACACCGTACACATAAGCGAGTGTAATGACACATTCTCTCACTTGATCTGTAATCGCCTTTTTAGGCACAAGCGCTGATAGTCCGTCTACAAATAAAGAGAAATCAAAGAAATCATTCCAAACTTTCGGAGCATCCCCATTCTCGTTACTTGGCATAATTGTCGTTTTCGGGATACGCAGTTCTTCTTGCGCATATTCAAACTGACCTGGGTTAAACGAATCAAATATATCGTTGAAGGAGCGCGTAACATTTTCATAAGAAGCAAAATCGAATTCTTCTTCTAAGAAATATTGTTTTACTTGGTTGTATTTTGTCCGACTCAAGCGATTATATAAAAAGATACTTAAAACAATATCATCAAAAAACTGCTTCGGAGATAAAGGTGGTTGCAATTCATATATGAACATTCGAATATCTTTTTCTTTCTTAATATATACATTTAAAAGACCAATCGCTTCTAACTTTACTCGTTCCCCATATATTTCAGGAAGTTGCATTTGCATAGTCACCATAAGGGAGTGATGTGTATTCTCTTTTCCAAACACACGATCTTGCTCTAACTCTCCCCATAGTGTCATGTATAAGCTAAAAGCTCTACTACCTATTAACGGCTGATACAACATCGTTAATACTTTCCGGTCGTAATTATGTAACAACCCTTTCGCACTTACTTTATAACGATCAATCGGCAATAGCTCCATCCATGACTGTTTTTCCATTCTTGCCTTTCCTTTCTCTCATCCAATCTAACCTACATTTCACTCGTTCTATCTTTATTATATAATTTATTAGCGAAAAAGAGCTATTAGCTTCCGCTTCTAGCTCTCTTATCTCGTTTACTTACAGTATATAAAGAGATTCCTTCTACTCTCTCTCTTTTTGCAGTATATCTTTTAATTCTTCAATAAATACATTTAAATCTTTAAATTGACGATACACAGAAGCAAAACGTACGTAAGCAACATCATCAATATCACGAAGTTCTTCCATAACAATTTCACCAATCATATCACTTTTCACTTCTGATATACCTAAGTTACGAAGTTCACGCTCCACACTTTGTGTTACTTCCTCTAACTGCCTTAAAGATACAGGTCTTTTTTCACACGCTTTAATTAAACCGCGTAAAATTTTCTCTTTATTAAACTCTTCTCGTGTTCCTTCTTTTTTAACAACGATAAGAGGTGATTCTTCTACTCTTTCAAATGTCGTAAAGCGACTTAAACAACTTTCACACTCTCTTCTTCTTCGAATAGAGCGCCCCTCGTCTACCGGGCGCGAATCTAACACTCTTGTTCCATTATGAAAACAGGATGGACAACGCAATTCATTCACTCCTTTACACTATAATCTTTATTCTTTCGCTACTCACCTACATGTGAAAATATATATACAATATTATATAACTCATTCTTCTATAATGACCACTCTAAGTTATTACATATCGTGATCCTATTTTATATAAACTAAAAAAGAGGTGCATTATACACCTCTTTACATTTTAAATCAATTATGTTCTTTTTTAAAGAGCTTTTGTTTCTCTCTGCTTAATTTCGAAGCTACCAGTGCCTCGAGGAAGCTCGATGCTCTCACGCGTTTTCGCGTTTAAACCTTCTGCAATATATTCTGCAGCAACATTTGGATCAATACGATCCCCACAAGTATAAACATCAATACTTGCGTAACCGTGCTCCGGAAAGCTATGAATTGTTAAATGTGATTCCGAGATAATTACTACTCCACTTACACCTTGTGGTGCAAATTTATGAAAAGCAACCTCACGTACTTCAGCACCAGCTCTTAGTGCTGCATCCACAAATAATTGTTCAATATACGGCATGTCATTAAGCTTGTCGAAATCGCAATCCCAAAGTTCAGCGATTACGTGACGACCCATCGTATCCATAGTATCCATTCTACAGTTCCCCCTTGTAAATTTATTCTAACTGTTCGAATTGAAAACTAATTTGCAATTTGGCTTGCTCCACTACCACGGGGGAAAGTTAGTCCAGAGAGGTCCTAACCCTTTAAGTAGTGACTACGTACCTCAGCTCTTAAGTTTACGAGTGTTAGTATACTTTGTTTATTTTCATTTTGCAACAACAGTTTTTTCGATTTTCTGTCATAATTTCCTCTTTACTTTTCCCTAAAAAAAATAAACGATTCACAAATACAGTAATCACAACGTTTTTGGTCTGTCCACTATTTGAAAATATACCCATATAATTTTTTTCTTTTCAGAAAAAAATAAAAAAAGAGAGCAAATATTCACTTGCCCTCTCCCTTATTCACTTAAATATGTTGCACATTTTCTTGTTTTGCTAATTCATCAACAACTAACGTTACAAGATCTACAACACGACGAGAGTAGCCCCACTCGTTATCATACCAAGCAAGTACTTTCACTTTACGATCACCCATTACCATTGTAGATAAACCATCAATAATAGCTGAGTGTGTATTTGTATTAAAGTCGATAGACACTAAAGGCTCTTCACTAAATTCTACAATTCCTTTTAACGCACCATCTGCAACAGTTTTGAATGCTTCATTAATATCTTCAACTGTTACATCACGTTTTACGTCTACTACTAAATCAACAAGAGACACGTTTGGTGTTGGTACACGAAGTGCCATACCATGAAGTTTTCCATTTAAATGCGGAAGCACTTTTGCAAGCGCTTTCGCAGCACCCGTCGTTGTAGGAATGATTGACTGTCCGCAAGCACGTGCTCTTCTTAAATCTTTATGTGGGTTATCAATGTTTTTTTGGTCATTTGTATAAGCGTGAACAGTTGTCATTAAACCGTTTTCAATTCCAAACTGCTCATCTAACACCTTTACAACAGGTGCTAAACAGTTTGTTGTACAAGATGCATTTGAAATAACGGTATGTTTTGTAATATCTAATTGGTCTTCGTTCACACCAACTACAATTGTTACATCTTCATTTTTACCAGGCGCTGTTAAAATAACTTTTTTCGCTCCAGCTTCAACGTGAAGAATTGCTTTTTCTTTTGAATTAAATTTACCAGTTGCTTCAATTACAACTTCAACACCTAGATCTGTCCAAGGCAATTCCTTTGGATCACGGTTGTTTAAAAGGCGAATCATTTTCCCATCTACTAATAAGTGATCTTCAAATGCTTCCACTGTTCCGGCAAACTTACCGTGTACTGTATCATATTTAATTAAATGTGCTAACGTTTCGGACGGATAGCTTGCATTGATTGCTACAATTTCGAATGCGCTTTCTTTTATTGCTTGACGAAACACCATTCTCCCAATACGTCCAAATCCATTAATTGCCACACGAGTCATAATATGTTATCCCCCTTGAATGCGTTATACTATTTATCTCAAATCCCAATATTAGTATAACACAAAAAGAAGGAATGTCACTAAGCATTTTCATTAATTTCACAATTTTTTAATCAATAATGTTCCACTTCTTTAAAATCACCTGTAATTGTGTTTTCGTTTCCATAATTGTGCCATCATTATTTATCACTTCATCTGCATTCTTCACTTTTTCTTCTAATGGCATTTGAGATTGAATACGCACCGTTGCTTCTTCTTCTGAAAAGTTATTTCGTTTCATTAAACGGTCTAATTGTGTATTCGGCTTAACCGCTACAACTAAAACGCGATCAACGAGACTCGTTAATTTACTTTCAAATAAAAGAGGAATATCTAACACAACCGCTTGCACACCTTCTTTTATGTACATTTCCTTTTGCATATTCATTTCCTCACGCACTGCCGGATGAACAATTTTATTTAACTGCAATCGTTTTTCTTCATTATAGAAAACGACACTTCCAAGCTTCGGGCGATCCAGCTCCCCATCTTCTTGTAACACTTCCGTTC
>NZ_JBFUIN010000033.1:0-24326 GCF_056401855.1 Bacillus sp. P4_D3 | reverse complement strand
GATTGTATCTGTGAAAGAACGACTACATACACTTATTTCGATTATTCAAGATGAACAAGAGTTACTTAGCCTAGAAAAGAAAATTGGACAAAAAGTGAAACGTTCAATGGAGCGCACGCAAAAAGAATATTTCTTACGTGAGCAAATGAAGGCGATTCAAACTGAACTTGGCGATAAAGAAGGCAAGGGCGGGGAAGTTGAAGAACTTCGTGAGAAAATTGAACAGTCGGGAATGCCTGAAGAAACAATGCAGGCTGCACTGAAAGAATTAGATCGTTATGAAAAGTTACCTGTAAGTTCTGCTGAGAGCGGTGTAATTCGTAATTATATTGATTGGTTATTAGCGCTTCCGTGGACAGAAGCAACAGAGGATATGATTGACCTCACTCATTCGGAAGAAATTTTAAATAAAGATCATTACGGTCTTGAAAAAGTGAAAGAGCGAGTACTTGAATATTTAGCTGTACAGAAGTTAACGAATTCATTAAAAGGACCAATTCTTTGTCTAGTAGGCCCTCCTGGGGTTGGGAAAACTTCGTTAGCGCGTTCTATTGCAACATCGTTAAATCGTAATTTTGTACGTGTTTCTCTTGGTGGTGTGCGTGATGAATCTGAAATTCGTGGTCACCGTCGTACATATGTAGGAGCGATGCCAGGACGTATTATTCAAGGTATGAAAAAGGCGAAAACAGTTAATCCAGTCTTCTTATTAGATGAGATTGATAAAATGTCTAACGATTTCAGGGGAGACCCATCAGCGGCGTTACTTGAAGTGTTAGATCCAGAACAAAACCATAACTTCAGTGATCATTACATTGAAGAGCCATATGATTTATCGAAAGTTATGTTCGTTGCAACTGCTAATACACTTGCAAGTGTTCCGGGCCCATTGCTTGACCGTATGGAAATCATTTCGATTGCTGGCTATACAGAACTTGAAAAGGTACACATTGCTCGTGAGCATTTATTGCCGAAACAATTAAAAGAGCACGGCCTACGAAAAGGTAATTTGCAAGTGCGTGATGAAGCGCTTCTTGAAATTATTCGTTATTATACACGCGAGGCTGGTGTTCGTACGTTAGAGCGTCAAATTGCAAAAGTTTGTCGTAAAGCAGCAAAAATTATCGTTACAGCAGAACGCAAGCGCATTGTTGTAACAGAGAAAAATATTGTTGATTTACTTGGTAAGCATATATTCCGTTATGGTCAAGCTGAAAAAACAGACCAAGTTGGTATGGCAACAGGTTTAGCTTACACAGCAGCGGGCGGCGATACACTTGCAATTGAAGTGTCTGTAGCGCCAGGAAAAGGGAAATTAATTTTAACAGGGAAACTTGGGGATGTTATGAAAGAATCCGCACAAGCCGCGTTTAGCTATATTCGTTCTCGTGCAGAAGAACTTCATATTGATCCGGATTTCCATGAGAAAAACGATATTCATATTCATGTTCCAGAAGGAGCAGTTCCAAAAGATGGACCGTCAGCAGGTATTACGATGGCAACGGCACTTATTTCTGCACTAACAGGTATTCCTGTAAGTAAAGAAGTTGGTATGACAGGTGAAATTACACTTCGTGGTCGTGTATTACCAATTGGTGGTTTGAAAGAAAAAACATTAAGTGCTCACCGCGCGGGATTAACAAAAATTATTTTACCGGCGGAAAATGAGAAAGATTTAGATGATATTCCAGAGAGCGTAAAAGAAAACCTTACGTTTGTGCTTGCATCTCATTTAGACGAAGTATTGGAGCACGCATTAGTAGGAGTGAAACAATGAAAGTAACAAAAGCAGATATTGTAATTAGTGCCGTTAAACCGGAACAATATCCAGACAGTGATTTACCAGAAATTGCCTTAGCAGGTCGTTCTAATGTCGGGAAGTCTTCCTTTATTAATAAAATTTTAAATCGTAAAAAGTTAGTACGTATTTCTTCTAAACCAGGAAAAACGCAAACGCTGAACTTTTTCTTAATCAATGAAATGATGCATTTTGTTGACGTTCCAGGTTATGGATATGCGAAAGTATCTAAAACAGAGCGCGCGGCATGGGGCAGAATGATTGAGACTTACTTTACAACACGTACGCAATTAGACGCAGCTGTATTAGTAGTTGATTTACGTCACCAACCAACAAAAGATGACATTATGATGTATGATTTCTTAAAGCACTATGAAATCCCAACAATTATTATTGCAACGAAAGCCGATAAAATTCCGAAAGGGAAATGGCAAAAGCATTTAAAAGTTGTAAAAGAAACGCTTGCTGTTGAAATTGGCGATGAAATCGTTCTATTCTCTTCTGAAACAGGTCTTGGAAAAGAAGAAGCATGGAAAGCAATTCATAAAATGACAAAAACAAAAAACGCGTGACRAATGTCGCGCGTTTTTTTTTATTTACTAAACTTTTAGCGTACGTTTAATGTAACTTCAATATTTCCTCTTGTTGCTTTAGAGTAAGGACATACACCGTGAGCGGCTTCTACAAGTTCTTGTGCTTCGGTATGAGAAACACCAGCAACATGTATGTCAAGTACAGCAGACAGTCCGAAACCACCATCTGTATCTTTACCGATAGAAACGTGTGCAGTCACTTCTGTACTTTCCACTTTCACACGTTTTGTACGAATTACAAGTTGCAATGCGCTATCAAAGCAAGCTGCATAACCAGCTGCAAATAATTGTTCTGGATTTGTTGCCTCTCCGCCTGCGCCACCTAGTGCTTTTGGCATTTTTACATCAAGATTTAATATGCCATCATCTGAAATTACCTTACCGTTTCTTCCACCTGTTGCTGTTACTGAAGCAGTATATAATTTATCCATGTTTATTCCCCTTTTCTATCATTAATTTTTTTCATTGTTTCAATTAATGTGTTTAATTGGATTAATAAAGAATGATATTCTTGCTCTGTAATTCCTAAATTTGTAGCCATCGTTGTCGGTAATGAACAAGCTATTTCTTTTAAATCTTTACCTTGTTCTGTTAATTCAATACAAACTTTTCGCTCGTCTTCTTTTGAACGAACACGTTGTACAAGTTTTAATGATTCCATCCGTTTTAACATAGGTGTTAAAGTACCAGAATCTAAAAATAGACGTTCTCCAATTTCTTTTACTGTTAGTCCGTCTCGTTCCCAGAGTACGAGTAAAGTAATGTACTGGGGATACGTAATGCCCATTTCTTCTAAATAGGGTCGGTAAAAACGAGTAACCTCTTTAGAACAAGCGTAAATAGAAAAACAAAGTTGGTTATCTAGATGTAGAGGATTTTCTTTCATAAGCAACTCCTTATATTTTTAAATTGTGCACAATTTAATTTTGTAAAATCAATATAACGAAAAATAAATACAATGTCAAATGCATTGCATTGAGAAAGTGAGTACTATATTTTGGAACAATCATACATATTTTCCTTCATGATGAAAGAAGATAGAAAAGATGATGTTATAATTAATATGGAATAGTTTCCATCACTTGATTATGAGGACTTTTTTTGGTAACGTACAAATAGAGTTATTATTTTATAATCATTATAAAGTAGAGAGTTCTTTATTAATCTTACTGAAGCTCCTTTATTACATATGGAGAAAAAATAATCAGTTGTTCACACGATTGTCAGATTCATAAGAGGAAAGTTGTATTATGATAGTAGATAAAGTGATAAAACGGGTGAAGGGGGACATGCTGCGTGCATATTCTTGTTGTTAGTGTAAATTATCGAACAGCCCCTGTAGAATTTCGTGAGAAACTCACATTTCAGGCAGCAGAGCTAGAGCAAGCAATGACTACATTACAAAACCAAAAGAGCGTACTAGAAAATGTCATTGTATCAACTTGTAATCGCACTGAGATTTACGCTGTTGTCGATCAATTACACACGGGACGGTATTACATTAAGAAGTTTTTAGCTGATTGGTTTCAGCTTGAAATAGAAGAAGTCGCACCATACTTGTCTATTTTTGAACAAGATGGCGCAATAGATCATTTATTCCGCGTAACGTGCGGTCTAGATTCTATGGTTGTTGGAGAAACGCAAATTTTAGGTCAAATAAAAGATAGCTTTTTAGAAGCGCAACAAGTAAAAGCGACAGGTACAATTTTTAATGAGTTGTTTAAGCAAGTGGTTACGTTAGCAAAACGTGCGCACTCAGAAACAACGATTGGTGAAAGTGCGATGTCTGTTAGTTATGCTGCTGTTGAGCTCGGAAAGAAAATATTTGGCGATTTAACAGATTGTCATGTACTTATTCTTGGTGCTGGTAAGATGGGTGAACTTGCACTGCAAAACTTATACGGAAGCGGTGCTCGTAAAGTAACAGTTATGAATAGGACGCTTACGAAAGCGGAAGTGATGGCTGAGAAATATATGGGACATGCAAAGCCTTTAAGTGAATTGCAATGTGCATTATTAGAAGCGGATATTTTAATTAGTTCAACGGGTGCATCAGAATATGTCATTACGAAAGAGATGATGACGAAAGTAGAGAGAATGCGCTCTGGTCGTCCGTTATTTATGGTTGATATTGCAGTACCACGTGATATTGATCCTGCGATTGATGAATTAGAAGGCTCTTTCTTATATGATATCGACGATCTGCAAGGTGTAGTTGAAGCAAACCGTGCTGAACGTTTAAAAGAAGCAGAGAAAATTCAATTTATGATTGAAGAGGAAATGGTTTTATTTAAAACGTGGTTAAGTACGCTTGGTGTTGTACCGTTAATATCGGCTCTTCGTGATAAAGCGCTAGCAATTCAAAGTGACACGATGGAAAGTCTTGAGCGAAAAATACCAAACCTTAGTAATCGTGAGAAAAAAGTAATTAGTAAACATACGAAAAGTATTATTAATCAATTGTTAAAAGACCCAATTTTAGTAGCTAAAGAATTAGCTGCTGAAGAGGGAGCTGGCGAAAAATTAGCTTTATTTGCGAAGATTTTTGATTTAGAAGTGGAAGAAGCGGGAAATACGGAAGAAGTAGAACATAAAAGAGCGTGGACACCATCCGTTCCATCTTTATAACTTGGAAGGATGATCGGATGAGTTTTTTAAATAACAGTATTATTTATCATATTGCAATTATTTTATATGCTTGTAGCATTAGTTTATATTTTATAGATTATTTTCAAAGTAACCGAAAGGCGAACCGATTTGCTTTTTGGTTACTTTCGATTGTATGGGTATTGCAGTCTATCTTTATGTTGCTTAGGGCTACAGATTCAGAAACGAATCCTATTTTAACTTTATTGTCAGGGATTTATTTTTATGTTTGGTTATTGATTACGATGTCATTAGTCATTAATCGATTTATGCGCATTGACTTTTTAGTCTTTTTTACAAATGTTGTAGCATTTGGCGTAAGCGCTTTTTCTATTTTTACACCGCTCGGAAAGATGTCGCCAGTACTTGCAGAGCAATTAGTTTCAGAACTTGTATACGTGCATGTCGGTATGGCGATTATTTCTTATGCAACGTTTACTGTATCGTTTATTTTTTCTATTATGTATTTATTGCAATATCGGCTATTAAAAAAGAAAAAATGGAATGCGAGATTAAGAAGGTTAGGGAATTTGCCGAAGCTTGAATCTATGTCTTACGGATTAAATTTATTTTCTGTTCCGTTTTTCTTATTAGCAATTATATTAGGATGCATATGGGGATATACAAAATTGGATAATTTCCATTGGTATGATACGAAAGTAATCGGGTCTTTTGTCGTTCTATTTGTATATTGTGCGGGCTTATATTTACGAGCGGCAGATGTGTTGCAGGGTAAGAAAATTGTGCTGTGGAATATCGGGGCATTTCTCGTAATGCTAGTTAACATTTTTCTATTAAGCAGTTTATCTAATTTCCACTTTTGGTATTTATAATGAGGAGAGAGAATTATGCGCAAAATTATTGTAGGTTCAAGAAAGAGTAAACTAGCATTAACACAAACAAATTGGTTTATCGATCAATTAAAAGCGCTTGGTTTACCATATGAATTTGAAGTGAAAGAAATCGTCACAAAAGGTGATGTTATTTTAGATGTTACTCTTTCAAAAGTAGGCGGAAAAGGTTTATTTGTAAAGGAAATTGAACATGCGTTACTTACGAAAGAAATTGATATGGCTGTACATAGTATGAAAGATATGCCAGCTGTACTTCCAGATGGATTAACGATTGGTTGTACGCCAAAGCGCGTTGACCCTCGTGATGCTTTTATTTCTAAAAACGGAGAATCGTTTAAAGACTTAGCAGAAGGCGCGATCTTAGGGACGAGTAGTTTGAGACGTAGTGCACAATTACTAGCTGCGAGACCAGATTTACAAGTGAAATGGATTCGTGGGAATATCGATACACGCTTACGTAAGTTAAAAGATGAAGATTACGATGCAATTATTTTAGCGACAGCTGGATTACAGAGAATGGGCTGGGACGGAGAAGTTATTACAGAACATTTAGATGAAACGTTATGTGTACCAGCCGTAGGACAAGGTGCGTTAGCAATTGAATGTCGTGAGGATGATAAGGATTTACTTCAGTTGTTAGCACATATTAATGATGCAGTAACAGAAAGAACAGTGGCTGCTGAACGAGTATTTCTTCATAAACTTGAAGGTGGATGCCAAGTTCCAATCGCTGGATATGCAACTCTTAAAGAAAATGATGCAATCGAATTAACAGCGCTTGTCGGTTCTATGGACGGTTCTGTTTTATTGAAAGAAATAGTAGTAGGCACTGATCCGAAGCAAGTAGGATTAGAGGCTGCGGACCGTTTAATTAAACAAGGAGCAAAAGAGCTCATTCTTGCTGCAAATAAGGAGCAACAATAAATATGGATGCTCTCGCTGGCAAAATAGTATTGGTTACACGTGCCCAGCATCAAGCGAAACAAATGAGTGTAGCAGTGAAAGAAAGGAGCGGAATTCCATTGGAAATTCCGCTTTTGCGTATGGAAGGCACATCTCATAGGCAAATTCAACGTATAACAAGGCAACTACATTCGTATGACTGGGTTATTTTTACGAGTAAAAATGGTGTAGCTTTTTTTCTAGATGGTTTAGAAACAAAAATACCATTAACTATTAAAATCGCTGCGGTAGGCGTGAAAACAAAATTAGAGTTAGAAAAAAGGGGCTATCAAGTTCATTTTGTTCCGACCTCATTTGTTGCAGAAACATTTGCCGAAGAGTTTCTAAAAGAATTAAGTGGAAACGAGCGTATTTTATTTCCGAAAGGGAATTTAGCAAGAGATGTAATCCCGGTTAAACTTAGGGAGTTTGGTGTTTTTCTAGATGAGCTAATCGTATATGGTACGAAGGTGAATGTAGAGAAAAAACAAGAACTTATAACAGCATTGAAATTAGGGGAAGTAAATATTATTACATTTACGAGCCCTTCAACTGTTGATAGTTTTGTTCGTTTACTTGAGGGTACAAACTGGAGAGAATGGACGAAAAAATGTACAATTGCTTGTATAGGGCCTATTACGGAAAAAGAGGCGCTCCTTTATTTTCCACATGTTATTGTGCCGAAAGAGTACACTGTAGAAGCATTACTACAATGCATTTGTGAATCTATAAAGTGAAACTTTAATCAGTGGGGGTTTTGTTCATCCCCCACTGATTATTAGCCCTCACCAATCGGGCGTTTACGGGCAGTTGATCTCCCGCCTAACTTCTTTGCTCCAGCCGAATTTTGAGGTGGGGGTCTTACTGCCCGCAAATAGCGGGATAAAATAAAAGAATGGGGATAGAAATCTATGAATTCTTTACAATTTAATCGTCATCGTCGTCTAAGACAAAGCGGGGGCATGCGTGCACTTGTGCGTGAAACATTTTTA
This sequence comes from Bacillus sp. P4_D3, assembly GCF_056401855.1. Taxonomy (NCBI): domain Bacteria; kingdom Bacillati; phylum Bacillota; class Bacilli; order Caryophanales; family Bacillaceae; genus Bacillus; species Bacillus sp. P4_D3. The sequence goes on along the minus strand of NZ_JBFUIN010000033.1, from coordinate 16,501 downwards.
CATACAGAAGATTTTATTTACCCTATTTTTGTATTAGAAGGAGAAAATACTCGTAATGAAGTTCCTTCTATGCCAGGCGTATATCAAATGTCTTTAGACTTATTGCAAGCTGAAATGCAAGAGGTCGTTGATTTAGGTATTCGTTCTGTTATTGTATTTGGTTTACCTGTTGAAAAGGACGAAGTTGGATCATCGGCATATTGTGAGCATGGAATTGTACAGCGTGCAATTAAGCAAATTAAAGATGAGTTCCCAGAGCTAGTAGTAGTTGCAGATACATGTTTATGTCAATTCACAAGCCATGGTCATTGCGGTGTTATAGAAGATGGCGTTATTTTAAATGATGAGTCTCTTGCAGTTCTTGCAAAAACAGCTGTAAGTCAAGCGAAAGCAGGCGCAGACATTATTGCACCATCAAATATGATGGACGGATTCGTAACAGCAATTCGTCATGCATTAGATGAAAATGGTTTCGCGCATGTACCAGTTATGTCGTACGCTGTGAAATATTCATCAGCATTTTACGGACCGTTTCGTGATGCAGCACATGGTGCACCGCAGTTCGGTGACCGTAAAACATATCAAATGGACCCAGCGAACCGTATGGAAGCATTCCGTGAAGCAGAATCAGATGTAATGGAAGGGGCAGACTTCTTAATTGTAAAGCCAGCTCTTTCTTATTTAGATATCGTTCGTGATGTGAAAAATAACTTTAACTTACCAGTCGTTGCTTATAACGTAAGTGGTGAATATTCGATGATTAAAGCAGCAGCGCAAAATGGTTGGATTAATGAAAAAGAAGTTGTACTTGAGAAATTAATTAGCATGAAACGCGCAGGAGCAGACTTGATTATTACGTATCATGCAAAAGATGCAGCAAGATGGTTACAAGAAGGAGGCGTTAAATAATGAAAAAGTTCGATAAGTCGATTGCGGCGTTTGAAGAGGCACAAAATTTAATGCCTGGTGGCGTAAATAGCCCTGTTCGTGCCTTTAAGTCTGTTGGTATGAATCCGCTGTTTATGGAGCGCGGAAAAGGCTCTAAAGTATATGATATCGATGGGAATGAATACATCGATTACGTATTATCGTGGGGACCTTTAATTCATGGTCATGCGAACGACCGTGTTGTTGAGGCTTTAAAAGCTGTTGCTGAAAAAGGAACAAGCTTTGGTGCACCAACAGAAATTGAAAATAAATTAGCGCAGCTTGTTATTGAGCGCGTGCCATCAATTGAAATTGTACGTATGGTTAACTCTGGAACAGAAGCGACAATGAGTGCACTACGTTTAGCTCGAGGTTATACAGGGCGTAACAAAATTTTGAAATTCATTGGTTGCTACCATGGTCATGGCGATTCGTTATTAATTAAAGCAGGTTCTGGTGTGGCGACGCTAGGTTTACCAGATAGCCCTGGTGTACCAGAAGGTGTAGCGAAAAATACGATTACAGTAGCGTACAACGATTTAGAAAGTGTAAAATATGCTTTCGAACAATTCGGTGATGACATCGCTTGTATAATTGTAGAACCAGTGGCAGGGAATATGGGTGTTGTTCCCCCGCAACCAGGATTTTTAGAAGGACTTCGTGAAGTGACAGAGCAAAACGGTGCACTACTTATTTTTGATGAAGTAATGACTGGATTCCGTGTTGCTTATAATTGTGGACAAGGTTACTACGGCGTAACTCCTGATTTAACTTGTTTAGGTAAAGTAATCGGTGGTGGCTTGCCGGTAGGAGCATACGGTGGTAAGGCAGAGATTATGCGCCAAGTTGCACCGAGCGGACCGATTTACCAAGCCGGAACATTATCGGGTAATCCACTTGCAATGACAGCAGGCTATGAAACGTTAGTGCAGTTAACACCAGAATCATATGTGGAATTTGAGCGTAAAGCAGAAATGTTAGAGGCTGGACTACGTAAGGCAGCTGAAAAGCATAATATCCCGCATCACATTAATCGTGCAGGTTCTATGATTGGTATTTTCTTTACAGATGAGCAAGTTATTAATTATGATACAGCAAAATCTTCAAACTTAGAATTCTTTGCAGCTTACTATCGTGAAATGGTAGAACAAGGTGTATTTTTACCACCTTCTCAATTTGAAGGTTTATTCTTATCGACAGCACATAGTGATGCAGATATTGAGGCGACAATTGCGGCGGCCGAAATTGCAATGTCAAAATTAAAAGCATAATTTCTTAGAGAAAATCGCTTTCCATTAGGGGAGCGATTTTTTTTATTCATAAAGTAGCCTTAGGGAACATAAATCTGTAATGACCTATAGTTTGGGAGGGGGAAAAGAAGTGGCAACAGATCATTCATTACGATTTTCATTAAAAGAATCTGTTTGGTTCCAGAAGGGACAGGAAGTCGAAGAACTTTTGTCAATTTCGTTAGATCCAGACGTTGAGATAGAGGAGCTCGATCATGAAGTTATCGTGAGAGGGCAATTAGATTTAACGGGAGAGTACGTTGCAAGGCAAGATGATTCAGCTTATTCATTAAGAGAGCTATCACCAGCAAAGGCAATTGATTATGTAGAAACAAGGGCAGATGGGGTTAATGAGCTTGTCCATTCCTTTCCGCTCGAAATATCAATTCCAAGAAATCGAGTGAAAGTAATTGAAGAATTATATGTATCAATCGAGGAATTTGATTATGAATTAAAGGAAAATGGTTGCTTACAACTATTAGCGGATATATCTATTACAGGTTTATGTGACGAAGAAAGAAACGAGGATGAAGAGGAAGAGACGGCGTATGCCGAGTTGGAAGCTGATTCAGCTGAAGAAGATGAAAGTAGACCTGCGCCGCACGAAGAGGTACCAGCCTATAAAGAATCAGATGGATGGGAAGATTATGCATTTGAACCGTTTCAGTTAGAAGAAAGAAAAGAGCAAGAAATAGAAGAAGAGGAATTAGAAGAACATGAACTTGTGGAGCGTGAAGAGGAGCAAGAAACGACGCCACAATTTGAATTGTTCGGGCGGAAAAATTTCAAGAAAGAAAAAGCGAAAAAGCAGGAAGAGCCAGAGGAAGAAGCATATTCACAGCGAGATGAAAATGCACTTTATTTAACGAAATTATTTACGAAAGAACCAGAAGAAGAATTTACGAAGTTAAGAATGTACTTCGTACAAGAAGGAGATACAATTGAAGCTGTTGCAGAACGTTATGAAACGACTGTACAAAGCTTATATCGTGTAAATCAATCAGAAGATATATATTTAACTACAGGGCAAATTATATATATTCCTGTTTCAAAAGCAACAGCGAAATAAGTGAGTGAGTTTTTTCACTCACCTCTTTTCTTTTCCTAGAAGCTATGTTTTGAATAAGAAAGGGTTATTCGTATGGATATTGAATTACGAAATCGCTATGAACCCATTGTGAGGCAATATAGATTGGACACTCAACATATGGAAGAGCACGGAAGTGTAATGAAAATTTATACGAATCAAGGTCCGTATGCGTTAAAGAAAATACAAGATAGAAAATTAGAGCGGAATAATTTTTTGCACCATATTCAATATTTGAAGGAGAAAGGTTTTTCGAATTATGTACCTATCTATCATGCGACGGACGGGAATTATGTTTTAAGTGATGGGACGTATAGCTATTATTTAATGCCTTGGTTAGAACGTGCGGAAGGAAATGGCGAAGATAATGATCAATACCATAAGATGTTTCAAACGCTCGGGACGTTGCATCAAAAAACGGTGAAAGAGGAAACTTATACAGAAGAAGATTTAGAAAAACATTATACAAATATATCCGAACGTTGGGAAAATGATGGTGAGATATTAGAAGAGTTTCTTGTAGAATCTGAAGCGAAGTGGTATATGTCGCCATTTGAATTACAATATTGTACGTATTATCACCATGCTATGAGAGCACGTGAGTTCGCAACGAAACAATTAAGTGAATGGCATGATGCAATGAAAGAAAAGGAAACGACACGTACTACTTTCGTTCATGGAAATGTATCGCTTAATCACTTTTTATTTGATTATGAACGAAACGGTTATTTTATTAGTTTAGAAAAGTCTCAGTTTGCTACACCGGTACAGGATATCGTCAGCTTTTATTCAAGGTCTTTAAACACATATCCAATTGCGCGGAGTGACCGCTTTGAATGGTATCAAATGTATCAAAAAAATTTTCCATTTACGAAAGAGGAGCAGATTCTTATGTTTGCGTATATGACGTACCCGTCGCATTTTATTCGGCAAATTCAGTCGTATACGAAAAGAAGAAAGAGTCGTAATGAAGAAAATGAGCTTCGCGGGGTGAAAAGCCTGCAGCAATCGCATTGGCTCATTAGCAATACAGAATATTTCCTTTCGCAGTTACAAGCTGCCCAGCAAGGGAACGGATAAAGAAGATAAGTAGGGAGAACCCTGCTTATCTTTTTTTATTAGTTCCATAAAGAGATAAAGGTCATAGTTTCAAATTTATCTTGACGAATAAGGTTTCGTTTTTTACACTATTGTATATAATAATTAACAATCACATAAATGCAACGAAGGGGAAGAGTATAACATGAAACGTCTTCAGAGAGGGGAACCATTGGCTGGGAGGTTCTCTAGATAGTTATGTTAGAAGGTAGCCCTGGAGCATCTTTTCTGAACGGAATGGTTCTCATTAGGAAAAGACGGATTTGTCCGTTATCAAATTAAGAGTATAAGCAAATTCTGAATTTGTTTGTAAATAAAGGTGGTACCGCGATGTCCCTCGTCCTTTTTTGGATGAGGGGCATTTTTTATTTTAAGGAGGGAAAATAATGTCAAACACGGAAAAGAATTTACCAACTAAATATGATCATATGTCCGTTGAAGAAGGCCTTTACAAGTGGTGGCTTGAAGGCAAATATTTCGAAGCAACAGGAGACGAGAAGAAACAACCATATACAATTGTAATCCCACCTCCGAACGTAACTGGTAAGTTACACTTAGGTCATGCTTGGGATACAACTCTTCAAGATATTTTAACTCGTACAAAGCGTATGCAAGGTTATGATGTATTATGGCTTCCAGGAATGGACCATGCTGGTATCGCAACGCAAGCGAAAGTAGAAGGGAAACTTCGTGAAGAAGGTATTTCACGTTACGATCTTGGCCGTGAGAAATTCCTTGAAAAAGCTTGGGAATGGAAAGAAGAATACGCTTCTCACATTCGTCAACAATGGGGGAAAGTTGGTTTAGGACTAGACTATTCTCGTGAACGCTTCACATTAGACGAAGGTTTATCTAACGCTGTTAATAAAGTATTCGTTCAATTATATGAAAAAGGCTTAATTTACCGCGGTGAGTATATCATCAACTGGGATCCAGCAACACGCACAGCTCTTTCTGATATTGAAGTAATTCATAAAGAAGTTCAAGGTGCATTCTACCATATGAACTATCCGCTAACAGACGGTTCAGGTCACATTCGCCTTGCAACTACTCGTCCAGAAACAATGCTTGGTGATACAGCGGTAGCAGTTCATCCAGAAGATGATCGTTACAAACATTTAATCGGAAAAACAGTAACACTTCCAATCGTAGGCCGTGAGATTCCGATTATTGCTGATGAATACGTAGAAAAAGACTTCGGAACAGGCGTTGTAAAAATTACACCAGCTCATGACCCGAATGACTTTGAAGTAGGTAACCGTCATGACTTACCACGTATTTTAGTAATGAACGAAGATGGAACAATGAACGAAAAAGCTGGTAAGTACAACGGTATGGATCGTTTCGAATGCCGTAAAGGGTTAGTGAAAGACTTACAAGAAGCTGGCGTATTAGTAGAAATTGAGCCTCATATGCACTCAGTAGGTCATAGTGAGCGTAGCGGTGCAGTTGTTGAGCCTTACTTATCAACACAATGGTTCGTAAAAATGGCTCCACTTGCAGAAAAAGCGGTAAAACTTCAACAAAAAGAAGAAGAAAAAGTAACGTTCGTACCAGAGCGTTTCGAAAACACATACTTACGCTGGATGGAAAACATTCATGACTGGTGTATTTCTCGTCAATTATGGTGGGGCCACCGTATTCCAGCTTGGTATCATAGAGAAACTGGTGAAGTATACGTAGGCACAGAAGCGCCAGCGGATATTGAAAACTGGAATCAAGATAATGACGTGCTTGATACATGGTTTAGTTCAGCGCTATGGCCATTCTCAACACTTGGCTGGCCGAATGAAGATGCAGCAGACTTTAAAAAGTTCTATTCAACAGATGCTTTAGTAACTGGTTATGACATTATCTTCTTCTGGGTATCTCGTATGATTTTCCAAGGTTTAGAGTTTACAGGAGAGCGTCCATTTAAAGATGTATTAATTCACGGTTTAGTTCGTGATGAGCAAGGGCGTAAAATGAGTAAATCTCTTGGTAACGGTATTGATCCAATGGATGTTATCGAGAAGTACGGTGCAGATGCAATGCGCTATTTCTTATCAACAGGAAGTGCACCAGGTCAAGATTTACGTTTCAGCATGGAAAAAGTAGAATCTACTTGGAACTTCATTAATAAAATTTGGAACGCATCACGTTTCGTATTAATGAACATGGATGACATGAAGTATGAAGAAATCGATTTAACTGGTGAAAAATCAGTTGCAGATAAGTGGATTTTAACTCGCTTAAACGAAACAATCGAAAGTGTAACACGTAACATGGATAAATATGAGTTCGGTGAAGCTGGTCGTTCATTATACAACTTCATTTGGGATGATTTCTGTGACTGGTACATTGAGATGGCGAAACTGCCACTATACGGTGAAGATGAAGCAGCTAAGAAAACAACTCGTTCTATTTTAGCTTACGTATTAGACCAAACAATGCGTCTATTACATCCATTCATGCCATTTGTAACAGAGAAAATTTGGCAGCATTTACCGCATGAAGGCGAGTCTATTACAGTAGCAGCATGGCCAACAGTTCGCGAAGATTTACAAGATAAAGAAGCGGCAGCAGAAATGCACCTTCTAGTTGATATCATTCGCTCTGTTCGTAACATCCGTGCGGAAGTAAATACACCAATGAGCAAAAAAGTTCAAATGCAAATTAAAGCAAAAGACGAGGTAGTACTAGCTCAGCTTACGAAAAACAGTTCTTACATTGAGCGTTTCTGTAACCCAAGTGAACTAACAATTAAGATTGATTTACAAGCGCCAGAAAAAGCGATGACTGCAATCGTATCAGGTGCAGAGTTATTCTTACCGTTAGCTGATCTTATCAATCTTGATGAAGAGAAAGCGCGTCTTGAAAAAGAACTTGAGAAGTTCGATAAAGAAGTAGAACGTGTACAGAAGAAACTTTCAAACCAAGGATTCGTAGCAAAAGCTCCTGCAGAAGTTATTGACGGAGAGCGTGCGAAAGAGCAAGATTATCTAGAAAAACGCGAAGCGGTTCGTCAACGCCTAGCTGATCTTGAAAAATAAAATGTTTTTCAGAGACTCACTATATTGGTGAGTCTCTTTTCTTTGCGTATAATAGAATTAAGAAGTTTGTCTTTTGAAAGGGGAATAGCAAACGTGATACATACATACGAAGAAGCGATAAGCTGGATTCATAGCCGATTGAAATTTGGGATAAAACCAGGACTAGAAAGAATGCAATGGATGTTAGAAGAACTCGGAAATCCAGAGCGTCATATAAAATGTGTTCATCTTGCCGGCACAAATGGAAAAGGTTCAACTTTAACATATATGCGCTACATGTTAGAAGGCGCGAAATATAAAGTAGGAACGTTTACATCGCCTTACATAGAAACATTCAATGAACGTATTAGTATAAACGGAATACCGATTGCAGATGAAGAGATTGCGGAACTTGTAAATATGGTAAAGCCAGTCGTTGAAAAATTAGATGAGACGGAATTAGGAGAAGCGACTGAATTTGAAATCATTACAGTAATGGCAATTTGTTATTTCGGTAAAGTTAATTTCTGTGATGTTGTTTTATTTGAAACGGGGCTTGGGGGAAGATTTGATTCTACAAATGTTATTCATCCGGTTCTCACGATTATTACGAATATCGGTCACGATCATATGCATATTTTAGGCAATACACTAGGAGAAATTGCATATGAAAAGGCAGGAATTATTAAGTCTGGTGTTCCAGTTATTACTGGTGTGAAAAATGAAGAAGCATTACAAGTAATTCAAAAGGTTGCTAAGGAAAATCATGCAAGTTTATATGAATTTGGAAAACAGTTTACAACATTACATAAACATTCTAATGAAGATGGGGAACATTTTGATTTTGCTTGTCCATTCGCCTCATTTGAAAATGTTCGGATTTCAATGAAAGGTATTCATCAAGTAGGCAATGCAGCGCTAGCGCTTATGGCAGTCATGTATTTAAAAACATATTTATCATTTTTAATTAATGAAGAGGAAATGAAAGCTGGCTTACAAGAAGCCTACTGGATTGGTCGATTTGAAAAGTTACAAAGTAATCCAGATATTATAATAGATGGTGCTCATAATCCAGAAGGTATTGAAAGTCTTGTAAAAACAGTAGAGGCACATTATAAAAAGAAGAATATAATAGTTTTATTTACTGCTCTTGGTGACAAACAGTTACATAACATGGTAGGGCAATTAGAAAAAGTTGCTGATGAAATAATATTTACGACGTTTGCCTTTGATCGTGCCATTTCTGCTGACAAGCTTGCATCGTATTCACAACAAGAGTCAAAATTAGTTTTTGAAGATTGGAAAGAGGCAATTGATACAAAAGTTGGTATGATTGGAGAAAATGATGTCTTTATCATAACAGGTTCTCTTTATTTCATTTCTGAAGTTCGAAAATATATTCGCGAGAAAAACTAGATAGTCTTTGCTATCTAGTTTTTTGTTCTACAAATGAAGTCAAATGCATACATATAAGATAAATATATAGGGTTATTTGGCGAATTTCTCTGACAAATATCTCGTTTTTTTGCGAAGTGAATATGATATGATGCGGACAACGATAAGAGGTGAGGTGTGAGTGTATGGACAAGCAATCACGAACGATCTCAGTGAAAGTAAATGGAACAGAAGCGAAGTATGAGGAAAAGAAGAAAGATGAGTTTGACTGGATGGTAATAGAAAGTGAAAGACTAAAAAACGTTGTTCCGTTTCAAAAAGCGAAATTAGTGTCTAAGGAAAAAAAACGAAAGAAGTGGAGTAATACAATAATTGCAATCGTTGCAACTGCAATTGTTATTGGTACGGCGTTTGGAATGGGAATGCTGCATGTACTTAAAGGACAAGGAACGACAGGGGGAAGCGAAGTAACAGCTTCGAAGCAGATGGGGAATGAAGAATCAAAGGTGGGTGGAACGGCAGAACAAACACCGGCACCAAAAGAGGAAAAACAAAAAGCGCAGGTAGGAACGTCATTAGACCCGATGAAACTATTTTTCGTTCAAGGAGGGCTTTATTCCTCTGAAGAAAAAGGACAGGCTGCTATTAAAGAGTGGAAAAGTAATGGGGGCGTGGCTACTTTGAAACCGAGTGGTGATAAGTATGCGTTAGTTGTTGGTATTACGAGCGATGAACAGGGTGTTAATCAATTAATAGATCAGTATAAGCAAGATGGTGTTTCAGTTTTGAAAAAAAATTGGGATATTACAGATACAGCATTGCTCAAAAATGATAAAGAAGTAGGAATGTTTTTAGCGAAAGTGCAGCCATTATATACTCATTTAACAAAATATGTGTCCAGCGTACAAACTAGTGGAAAAAGTAATTCAAAAGATGTAGAGGCGATTGAAAAAGAGTGGAAAGCTATTGAAAAGGAAGGGAAGAGTATGAAGCGTGAAGATGCGAAGAAGCTTTATACGTATACGTCAATAGCGGTGCAAACGATTAAGGAAGGGAAGAGCGATAAGGGATCTGTGGCTAAATTAAATCAAGTTATTATTGATGGATTACTTTCGTACGAAAAAATGGTTTCGCAAAAAGTAAAATAATAAGATAATAAGATGAAGGAGAAAGAAGTACATATACTTCTTTCTTTTCTTTTGAATTTAGAGCAAAGTGCTTTCTGTATGGGCAGAATATAATCGTATTTAAAAAGAACTATTATTTTGTTTAGAGAAAATGATATTTCTAGAATTTGTGGGGAAACTATTCCTTTGATACGATTGATTTGAATTATTCTGCTTCATGCGAGAAGGGAAGGAGAAAATATGAGGAAAATTATTTTAGCTTCAGGATCACCTAGGAGGAAGGAACTGCTTGAATTAGCTGATGTGCCATTTGAAATCGTTGTTAGTGAAGTAGAAGAGACGATTGGTGCATATTTGTCACCTTCTGATATTGTTATGTCGCTTGCTTTGCAAAAAGCATCTGCTGTGGCAGAAAATCATAGTGATCACGTTGTATTAGGTGCAGATACAATTGTTACATATGATTCACGTATTCTTGGAAAGCCGTTTAATGAGGCTGAGGCGAAAGAAATGTTACGATTATTATCGGGGAAAACACACGAAGTATACACAGGTGTTGCAATTATATTGAAAGAAAAAACGGTAACTTTTTATGAACGTACAGAAGTAACATTTTGGGAATTAACAGAAGAGGAAATAGACGTATACGTTGCATCGAAGGAACCGCTTGATAAAGCAGGAAGCTATGGAATTCAAGGTAAAGGGTCTATTTTTGTTCAACATATTCAAGGGGACTACTACAGTGTAGTTGGCTTGCCAATTGCGCGTCTTGTCCGTGAACTAAAACAGTTTGATAGCGATGTAACCCATGCGTAAAATTGCATGGGGTTTTCTTTAGGAGAAATCGTAAAAAAAGGGGTGGAGAGATGAACGGTATTCGTGATGTTGTGAGAGAAGAACAGCCACGGGAGCGTTTATTGTTAGAAGGAGCAGGAAGTTTATCGAATCGAGAACTTCTTGCAGTTTTACTCAGAACGGGTTCTAAAGAAGAAACGGTGTTAACGTTATCAGATAATATTCTACATCATTTTGACGGCCTACGAATGTTAAAGGATGCAACGTTAGAAGAGATGATGAGCATTCATGGTGTTGGGATTGCAAAGGCGTCGCAGCTTATGGCTGCTTTTGAATTAGGTAGAAGAATGGTACGTTTAGAATATCAAAATAGATATAGTATTCGAAGTCCAGAAGATTGTGCGAGTTATATGATGGAAGAGATGCGTTTTTTGCAACAGGAGCATTTTGTTTGTTTATATTTGAATACGAAAAATCAAGTTATACATAGGCAAACTATTTTTATTGGAAGTTTAAATACGTCGATTGTGCACCCAAGGGAAGTTTTTAAAGAAGCGTTCCGTCGGGCAGCAGCCTCTATTATATGTCTTCATAACCATCCCTCAGGAGATCCGGCGCCGAGCCGTGAAGATATTGAAGTTACAAAACGACTAGTAGAATGTGGTCGAATTATTGGAATTGAAGTGCTTGATCATATCATAATAGGTGACCATAAATTCGTGAGTTTAAAGGAAAAAGGTCATATTTAAGACTATTCTTTTTACCTATTTTGTTTTATAATGTGATTTATGAGTTTTTTGTAGAAAATTATCTACAAGAAGGATACAGATATAAAAAAACGTACTGTTTTTATAAATATAAAGTAAGAAAAATGAGTCCGTGAAAATAAGAAGGGAAGATAAATGATATGTTTGGATTTGGTGGATTTACTCGCGATCTTGGAATTGACTTAGGAACAGCGAACACGCTTGTATATGTGAAAGGAAAAGGTGTAGTTTTACGTGAACCTTCAGTAGTAGCATTACAAACTGATACGAAACAAATCGTTGCGGTAGGTAGCGATGCAAAACAAATGATTGGTCGTACACCAGGAAACGTAGTGGCACTTCGCCCTATGAAAGATGGTGTAATTGCTGATTATGAAACAACAGCAATAATGATGAAATACTACATTCAACAAGCTCAAAAATCAAATGGATTCTTCTCACGTAAGCCATACGTAATGGTATGTGTACCATCTGGTATTACAGCTGTAGAAAGACGTGCGGTAATCGATGCGACTCGTCAAGCTGGTGCTCGTGATGCTTATCCAATCGAAGAGCCATTTGCAGCAGCAATTGGTGCAAACTTACCTGTTTGGGAGCCGACTGGTAGTATGGTTGTTGATATCGGTGGTGGTACAACAGAAGTTGCAATTATTTCTTTAGGTGGTATTGTAACAAGTCAATCAGTTCGTGTTGCTGGTGATGATATGGACGATTCAATCATTCAGTACATTAAGAAAAGCTACAACTTAATGATCGGTGAAAGAACAGCTGAAGCACTAAAATTAGAAATCGGTTCTGCAGGCGAGCCAGAGGGTATCGAGCCTATGGAAATTCGCGGTCGTGATTTAGTAAGTGGTTTACCAAAAACAGTACTAATTCAACCAGAAGAAATTGCAGATGCATTAAAAGATACAGTAGATGCAATTGTAGAATCAGTTAAAAATACGTTAGAAAAAACTCCACCTGAATTAGCAGCGGATATTATGGACCGTGGTATCGTATTAACAGGTGGGGGGGCATTACTACGTAACTTAGATAAAGTTATTAGTGAAGAAACAAATATGCCAGTTCTTGTTGCAGAGGATCCATTAGATTGCGTAGCAATTGGAACGGGTAAAGCATTAGACAATATCGACCTTTTCAAAACTGCTGCTCGATAATATTGCAAAATAAAAATCAATGAAATTAAGAGGGTGTGAACGTGCCACAGTTTTTCTTAAACAAAAGATTAATTGTTTTGTTAGTTAGTATTATTCTTCTCGTGGCATTGATTGGAATCTCATTGAAAGAACGGAACAGTTTATCATGGCCAGAGCAGTTTATAAAAGATACTGTCGGTGTTGTAGAACGTGTATTCCAAAAGCCAGCGAATTATGTTGCCGGATTCTTCGAAAACGTAGAAGATGTAAAGCGCACGTATGAAGAGAATAAAAAGCTGAAAGCAAAATTAGATACTACCGCAGATTTATCTGTAGTAGTGAAAAATTTAGAGGATGAGAATAAAAAACTACGAGAATTAACTGGTAAAGAAAAGTCTCGTGGTGATTATACGGAAGTACAAGCTAGTGTGGTTTCTCGTAATCCCGATAAATGGTACGATTTAGTTGCAATTGATAAAGGAGCACAGCAAGGGATTAAAAAAGATATGGCTGTTGTAACTCCGAAAGGTTTAGTTGGACGCGTAAAAAGTGCATCTCAGTTTACATCGTCAGTAGAGTTGTTAAGTTCTATGAGCCGAACAAACCGTGTTTCTGCTATTGTACAAGGACAAGAAAATATCTTTGGATTGATTGAAGGTTACGATAAAGAAAAACAACTACTTCTTTTCACAAAGATTAGCTCTGATGCAAAAGTAGAAAAAGATCAACTAGTTGTAACATCTGGACTTGGTGATATCTTCCCAAAAGGTCTTGCGATTGGGAAAATTGTTGATGTTCAGCCAGATCCATACGGTTTAACAAAAACAGCTTATGTAAAACCATCCGCTGATTTGAATGATGTAGAGCATATTATAGTTGCAAAACGTGATATGCCTACAGCGTCGTTAGAATAGGAGGGGGAGAAGAGATGATGACGATTTTAAAAAGAGCAGCTCTTCCTCTTCTGCTCCTTTTTGTTTTTTTATTTGAAAATATGTTCTCTACTGTTGTTCCAACAGACGTCTTTTGGAAAAATAGTATAGCAGCACCGCATTTCTTTATAATTGTGTTATGTTTTATTACAGTGTACTATAGTCCGATTCAAGGGATTTACTACGGACTATTATTTGGTTTCTTATTTGATACCGTATACACAGAACTTGTCGGTATATATATTTTTGCTTATCCGATTTTAGCTTATTTAGTTTATAGTGTGATGAAGGTATTACAATTGAATTTATTTATTGTCGCTTCTATCGTACTGGCTGGCATTGCAGCATTAGAGTATTATGTGTATGGGTTTTTAACTTTGTTAGGACGTACTCACATGTCAGCATCTGTCTTTTTCACAGACCGTCTCCTTGCTACTTTATTGCTAAATGGAATTTTCTTGTTAATAGTTTGTTTCCCACTGAGACGATATTTAGTGCGTCTTTCAAAAGCGATAGAAGAAAAGGAAAAAAGGATTTTCTAATTTTATGTCGAATTGAATCGGTGGGGTGAACTTTAGTGGAAGAAAAAAAGCAACAAAATGTAACGATAAAAGGGACAAAAGATGGAATAACACTTCATTTAGATGATTGCTGTTCATTCTCTGAGCTACTAAAAGAATTGGATGAAAAGCTTTCTACACATTACTATGAGGGTGACGGACGTTCTTTAATTGAAGTGCGTGTTAAAGTAGGAAATCGCTATTTAACAGAAGTACAACAAGAAGAGATTCGTACGTTAATTCGCAATAAGAAGAACCTTGTTGTGGAATCAATCGAAAGTGATGTTATAACAAAAGCAGAAGCAATAGCTTGGAAAGAAGAAACAGAAATTGTCCCTATTTCCAAAATTGTTCGCTCTGGACAAGTGTTACATGTAAAAGGCAATTTATTATTAATTGGAGATGTTAATCCAGGCGGAACGGTTATCGCTGGGGGGAATATTTTTGTCTTGGGATCATTAAGAGGAATTGCACACGCGGGGTATGATGGAGATTCAGAAGCTGTTATTGCTGCATCTAGTATGAACCCTATGCAACTTCGAATTAGTGATGTGACAATGCGGGCTCCGGAAGAGAAAGAAGACGGAGCAGAGGCGGCAGAATGTGCGTACATTAATGAGAACAATCACATTGTTGTCGATCGCCTGCAACTTCTCACTCATCTTAGACCTAATTTAACCAAGTTAGAAAGGGGAATTGTATAGCTGTGGGAGAGGCAATAGTAATTACATCTGGAAAAGGCGGAGTAGGTAAAACTACAACGTCTGCGAACATTGGTACAGCCCTTGCGTTATCTGGAAAAAAAGTATGTTTAATTGATACAGATATCGGTTTACGCAATTTAGACGTAGTAATGGGGCTGGAAAATCGTATTGTATTTGATCTTGTTGATGTCGTTGAAGGACGTTGTCGTTTACCTCAGGCTCTTATTAAAGATAAGCGTTTTGATGATCTTTATTTATTACCTGCAGCACAAACGAGCGATAAATCGGCGGTAACACCTGAACAAATGGATGAATTAATACAAGTATTACGTCAAGATTATGATTACATATTAATTGATTGTCCTGCGGGGATTGAGCAGGGGTTTAAAAATGCAGTAGCAGGTGCGGATAAAGCAATCGTTGTAACAACACCAGAAGTATCCTCAATGCGTGATGCGGATCGTATTATCGGGCTTTTAGAGAAAGAGGATATTGAACCACCGAAACTTGTCATTAACCGTGTGCGTAGTCATATGCTTCATGAACAGGATATGTTAGACGTTGATGAAATCGTACGTACACTGTCAATCGAGCTTCTTGGAGTTGTCGAGGATGATGATGAAGTTATTCGTGCTACGAATACAGGTGAACCTGTAGCACTGCAACCTAGTGGGAAAGCAGCAATAGCTTATCGTAATATTGCAAGACGCTTGTTAGGTGAGAATGTACCATTACAAGCATTTGAACAAGAAAAAGTATCGGTATTTACAAAGATGAAAAATTTCTTTGGAATCCGTTAAAAGCACTTCGCATAAATGCGGAGTGCTTTCTTTTTTCTTCGCATGAATATCTTCCTTCTATAACTCATACATATGTACAAACTGTATATAACTGTTTCTATTTGAATAAGGCTAACGAAAGAAAGGAGACAGTATGAAGAATAGACGTGTGGAAGAAATTAAAAAGCGGATTGCGAAAAGGAAAGCAGAGCAAGAAAGGATGGAGGAAGAGCGGTATTTTGCGGGAGGAGATTTTGATAGCGAAACGGTCTTTATTGAAGAGGGGGAGAAGGAAATTCATCCTCTATTTCGAAAAGAAGTTTTTCTCTTCAAAGTGTTGCTATCAGCAATATTAGTTCTTTCTGTTGCTATTTTATACAAGAATGCTCCTTCTTCTTTCGATGGTGCTAAAGCAGTTACAGAAAAAGTGATGAAAGAGGAGTTTCAGTTTGCCACTGTAGCGAAATGGTACGAAAAGCAGTTTGGAAAACCTCTCGTATTCTATTCGCCTAATGAGAGAAAGGAAGGAGCGATTCAGCAAAAGGATTATGCAATTCCTGCCTCTGGAAAGGTGATGCAAGGCTTTCAAAAAAATGGTCAAGGTGTATTTGTCCAAACAGCTACAAATGCAACAGTTGAGTCAGTGAATGAAGGGCTAGTTGTTTTTGCAGGCAAGAAAGAGGAACTTGGAAATACAGTTCAAATTCAGCACGCTGATGGCACGGAGTCATGGTATGCAAATTTAAATGATATGTCAGTAAAATTATATGATTACGTTTCAAAGAAACAAAAAATTGGAATAGTGAGTAATGATGAAAATAATAAAAATGGAAAATTTTATTTTGCAATAAAAAAGAATGAAAAATTTATTGATCCAATTCAGGTGATTTC
>NZ_JBFUIN010000032.1:0-25006 GCF_056401855.1 Bacillus sp. P4_D3 | reverse complement strand
CGTATGTATGAATCTCTTTTTTTTATTATATTTTAAAAATTTATTAATTTTTAAAATATAAGTCTAGGAATATTTGAATAAATCTAAATTATCGTGTAGAATAATGTTGTAAAATGTAAACGTTTTTCTAAGGGGAGGCTAAAAAGATGGTAGTAGCATACAAACATGAGCCATTTACAGATTTTTCAGTAGAGGCTAACAAATTAGCGTTTGAAGAGGGTTTAAAGAAAGTAGAATCTTATCTTGGACAAGACTATCCATTAATTATCGGGGGAGAAAAAATCACTACAGAAGACAAAATTGTTTCTGTAAACCCTGCAAATAAAGAGGAACTTGTTGGTCGCGTTTCAAAAGCAAGCCGTGAATTAGCTGAAAAAGCAATGCAAGTAGCGGATGCAACATTCCAAACTTGGAGAAAGTCAAAACCAGAAATGCGTGCAGACATTTTATTCCGTGCTGCAGCAATCGTTCGTCGTAGAAAACATGAGTTCTCTGCTATTCTTGTAAAAGAAGCAGGTAAACCATGGAATGAGGCAGATGCTGATACAGCAGAAGCAATCGACTTTATGGAATATTATGCTCGTCAAATGTTGAAATTAAAAGACGGTATGCCAGTAGAAAGCCGTCCAATTGAATATAATCGTTTCTCTTACATTCCATTAGGAGTAGGTGTTATCATTTCTCCTTGGAACTTCCCATTCGCAATTATGGCAGGTATGACAACAGCTGCTTTAGTTTCTGGTAACACAGTATTACTAAAACCAGCTAGTACAACTCCTGTAGTAGCAGCGAAATTTATGGAAGTATTAGAAGAAGCTGGTTTACCAGCTGGCGTAGTAAACTTCGTTCCAGGTAATGGTTCTGAAGTTGGTGACTACTTAGTAGATCACCCTCGTACACGTTTCGTTAGCTTCACTGGATCTCGCGATGTAGGTATTCGTATTTACGAACGTGCAGCAAAAGTAAATCCAGGACAAATTTGGTTAAAACGTGTTATCGCTGAAATGGGCGGTAAAGATACAATCGTTGTTGATAAAGAGGCAGATCTTGAATTAGCAGCTAAATCTATCGTTGCATCAGCATTCGGATTCTCAGGACAAAAATGTTCTGCATGTTCTCGTGCAGTAATCCATGAAGATGTATACGATCATGTATTAAATCGTGCTGTTGAATTAACAAAAGAATTAACAGTAGGTAACCCAGATGCAAAAGATATCAACATGGGACCTGTTAATGACCAAGCTGCATTCGATAAAGTAATGAGCTATGTTGCAATTGGTAAAGAAGAAGGTAAAATCGTATCAGGTGGCGAAGGAGACGATTCTAAAGGCTGGTTCATCCAACCAACAATCGTTGCTGACGTTGCAGAAGATGCTCGTTTAATGAAAGAAGAAATCTTCGGACCAGTAGTAGCATTCTGTAAAGCAAAAGACTTTGATCATGCACTTGCAATTGCAAACAATACAGAATACGGTTTAACAGGAGCAGTTGTTACTAACAACCGTGACCATATTGAAAAAGCACGCGAAGACTTCCACGTTGGTAACTTATACTTCAACCGTGGATGTACTGGTGCAATCGTAGGTTACCAACCATTCGGTGGCTTTAACATGTCTGGTACAGACTCTAAAGCTGGTGGCCCTGACTACTTAGCACTTCACATGCAAGCAAAAACTACTTCTGAAACTTTATAAGAAATAGTAGAAGAGATCTTCACATACTGTGAAGATCTCTTCTTTTTGAGAAAATCTTTATAATAGAAGCTAGTTAATTTGAATCGAGAAATAATTACTAAATATTACTATTTATTCTTTGGAACTAGCTAAACCCTATTAATATCGGGATAAACATGAAAATAGAAACAAAACAACGAGAAAAATTGATTTATTAGTCATATTTTTTAGTATTCATTTTGAGGATTTCCTGTATAATACAATTTGAAAGAAAATCTATGGTTTGACAAGAGAACACTCCTTTCGGTTTTGCTCACTGAAAGGAGTGTTTTTTTTTAGGTCGCTAAAAACTCTTCTGTACTCATTATATTAGCGTATACTCCATTTAAACTCGCCAAAATTGTATTATGAATATAAACAGCTGGTATAGTAGCATTCTTAAATGAAAGATCTTTTGTAGCACAAGCATCGTGTATTACGGTACAGTGAAGGCCAAAATCAAAAGCAGCCCTTACCGTAGAATCAATACACATATGGGTCATCATCCCGCAGATTACGACGTGCTCAATTCCTGAACGTTGTAATCGTTCTAGAAGATCAGTTTCTCGGAAGCTATTTGGATAATGTTTAAGGATAACGGATTCCTCTCTAAGTGGACGGACATTTTCGTGAATATGGACACCTTCTGTATTGGGTAGGAAAAAAGTAGCGCTATCTTTTATAGCTACATGTTGGATATGAAAAATAGGTTCGTTTCTAATTCTAAAATGTTGTAGTAGCTGATCAGCATATTCACTTGCTTCTACTGGATTACGTAATTCCATCTTGCCATTTGGAAAATAATCATTTTGAATATCGACGAGCAAAAGAGCTGTTTTCATATATTTATCTTCCTCCGAATTCATATTGAAATACTGTTATTCAATTAGTAGAGAAGATTCTCCTCTTTAAAAGTATGAGTGAGGAGGATTTTACATAACTATAAAAATTACTATTGTATTGTGATTTTTTATTTGAAAATTTTAATAGAGGAATAATTGATTTTTTTCTGAAAAATGTATTGACTCTTATTATTCTGAGTTCTATAATGAGAATTAATTAAATGACAATTAAATCGATACACTCTTATCCAGAGAGGTGGAGGGACTGGCCCTACGATACCTCAGCAACGGGTTTTTTAATACCGTGCTAATTCCAGCAAGCTTAAAGTAGGCTTGGAAGATGAGAAGATGTGAACGAGTACATAAAAGTGCTCTCCTTCTTATCTTTTACAAGTGATAAGAAGGAGAGCACTTTTTATTTTACCTCGAAAGCTCTACTTCAAGTTTTACAGCATATAGGAGGGAAGAAAATGATTTCTTTTAATAATGTAAGTAAAGTATATGAATCAGGTGGACAATCTGTTCATGCGGTTGAGGATGTAACGCTGTCAGTTGAAAAGGGCGAAATTTTTGGCATTATCGGATTTAGTGGTGCTGGAAAGAGTACGTTATTACGCTTAGTAAATATGTTAGAAAGACCAACTGCAGGAACAATTTCAATAGATGATAAAGAAATTACATCATTATCGGCGAAAGAGTTACGGAAACTAAGACAAAGAATTGGGATGATTTTTCAAAGCTTTAATCTATTTAATTCAAGAACAGTGTTTGGGAACATTGCTTATCCATTAAGGTTAGCGAAATTGCCGAAGAATGAGATAAAAGAAAGAGTGAATGAACTACTAAAGTTTGTTGGTTTAGAAGATAAAGCGAACTATTATCCAGAACAGTTATCAGGTGGACAAAAGCAGCGCGTTGGGATTGCAAGAGCACTTGCGACATCACCGGATATTCTCATATGTGATGAGGCAACATCAGCTTTAGATCCGGAAACAACAACAGAAATTTTAAATTTATTAAAGAAAGTAAATAGAGAGTACAATTTAACGATTCTACTTATTACACATGAAATGCACGTTGTGAAAGAAATTTGTCACCGTGTAGCTGTTATGGAAAAAGGAAAAGTAATTGAAGAAGGAAAACTGTTTGATGTTTTCACACAACCAAAAACAAAGACAACTCAAAATTTTGTACGCTCTGTTATTAATGATCACTTACCAGAAAGTGTTCTAGCGAAAATTCAAAACGGAGGTCAGATTTATCGCCTGACTTTTACTGGGGAAGAAACAGGGCAGCCTGTACTATCATATATTGCGAAAAACTATAACGTCGATGTAAATGTTCTTTACGGAAATATTATTGAACTCCAAAATGTGCTATTTGGAAATCTTCTTGTAGAGCTACAAGGTGAACAGAAGGAAATTCAAAAAGCATTACAACATCTAAGACTGCAAGTGCAGCTGAAGGAGGTAGGAGCTCATGCGAGTTGATTGGAGTATATTTTGGCCTCGCATATTAGATGCGACAGGGGATACCCTCTTAATGGTAATTGTAACCCTTATATTCGCTACAATTCTCGGTATACCTCTAGGTTTACTTTTATACGTAACGAGGAAAGGAAACTTTTTAGAAAATAAATGGGTCTTTTCTATTCTTAATATCGTAATTAATACAATTCGTCCGGTTCCATTCATTATCTTTTTAGTAGCTCTAAGTCCGATAACAAGAAGTGTTATCGGAACGACGATTGGAACGGCAGCAGCAATCTTCCCAATGACGTTAGTTGCATCAATTGGTATTGCTAGAATGGTTGAAACAAATCTTGTTTCTGTTCCGAAAGGGGTAATTGAAGCAGCACAAGCAATGGGCGCTTCACCACTTAGAATTGTTTTTGAAATCCTAGTGCCAGAAGCTTTAGCACCATTAATCTTAGGTGTCACGTTTATGACAGTTGGTTTAATTGAATTTTCTGCAGTTGCTGGGCTTGTCGGTGGTGGCGGTCTTGGTGACTTAGCAATGACATATGGTTATCAACGCTTTGATACGTCAGTTATGTTCGTAACGGTCGTTTTACTTATTATTCTTGTACAGGTAGCTCAAAATTTAGGAAACTACTTTGCGAAAGTCTTTTTACGCAGATCATAAAAAGGAAGAGGGGAAAAGAAAATGAAGAAAATTTTAGCATTTGCATTATCAGCGATTGTAGGAATTACAGCCTTAAGCGGCTGCTCAGGTGGAGACACAGGTGCAGGAGCGAAAGAGAAAGTAGTTCGCGTAGGTGTAACTGGAACAGATGGAGACGCTTGGGAAATCTTAAAGAAAAAAGCTGAAAAAGAAGGGATCAAAATTAAACTGGTTGAGTTCTCTGATTACACAACGCCCAACAAAGCGTTAGCTGATGGAGATATTGAACTAAACTCATTCCAGCACATTGCTTTCTTAGAGCAATTTAAAAAGGAGCATAAGTTAGATATTACAGCTGTTGGTACAACGCAAATTGCACCGATGGGCTTATACTCTGAAAAATATAAGAAAGCAAATGAAATCCCAGATGGTTCAGAAATTGCTATTCCAAATGATCCAACGAACCAAGCGCGTGCATTAAAACTTCTTGATGCAGCTGGATTATTAAAGCTTAAGAAAGATTTCGGTCTATTTGGAGATCCAAGCGGCATTGCTGAAAATCCGAAGAAGCTAAAGATTACACCGGTTATCGCACAGCAAACACCTCGTGTGTTAAAAGATGTAGCGGCTTCAGTTATTAATAACGGTGTTGCTGGTCAAGCCGGATTAGATCCAGCAAAGGATCCTATTTTCTTAGAAGATCCAAAGAATGAAAATGCAAAGGCCTATATTAATATTTTCGCAGCTCGTACGAAAGACAAAGATGATCCAACACTGAAAAAAGTAATTGAATTATACCATTCAAAAGAAGTAACAGATGCAGTTAAGAAAGAAACAAATGGTGGTTCCATTTCAGTAGATCTTTCACTAGATGAGCTTGCAAAAATCGTAAAATAATTATTGGGTTTAACGACTAACAGTAGGAACCCCTCCGCTGTTAGCTCGTTCAACATATAATCTACTTAACAAACAAAACCCTAATTCTGTACCTTCCAATTTTGTATAACATAGAATCCAATGTTTGTTAAGTAGAGTGATGGACCAGGAGTTTTCCTGGTCTTTTTTTATTTAAAACAGTTAGCTAATAATAAGGTAATCCAAATTATGATTGGGTAAGAGAGTAAACTGAAAATGAGTGTAATTGCTAAATTCCTTTTATTGATTAAGCATTTTTCTGATGAAAAGAAGAAAATGGAAAACAGAACAATGGAAGCTGCTGATATTACACCTGGATTATAAGAACGATAAATGAAATACAAGATAATATGCTGAACGGCGTTAAAAAAGATACAGCCCTGTATAAAAATGATCCAGTAAATAGAAGATATGATGCTTAATTGATATAGAAAGACTATGATTAAGACAAAGGTTGTTAATATGGAAATTGCAATGAAAAATTGTTGGCTAGTTATAAGATGAATTGAAAATTGATTAGCAAGATATTGTGGCATCTGGAAAGCTTCTTCAAGGTTATGAATGAAAAATAAAAAGGGGGTTAGCCAGATTGTACGAGTAGTAACATGTCTTGCAGAAGATGTTTTAATCAATTTACATCAGCTCCAATAAAGGGATAGAAAGCCTATAAGAAAAGGCTTTCTACAAGGGTATAGTTATTCAATTATGATGCTTTTTAAATTACTCTCAGGTTGCGGTTGTTCTTCCGCATAAGAGGAGAGCTCCTCTTGTAAAATATTTAGTGCTCGCTTAGCTGATTGCTGAATCGGATTCGGTAACTCTTCTAATATAAGCATACCGAATTTTATTTTTGTACGAATTACCTTTCTTAGTAGTTCATCATGCATGTACTACACCTCCAAACCGAATATTTAGTACATCATCTTCAAACTTAGCTCCTTGAATAGAAAGGTGCGTTAATGTTTTTGGCAAGGTGATATTTCGCTTCGCAGAACCGGCTCGAATAATAAGTTCATCACCTTTTTGATTTAATGAAAGTTCACTTTTGTTTGAGAAGGGAATGGACAGAACGAAAATATACTCATCGCCATCTTTTTTTACATATTGTGTGCGACCGTTAAATTTCACTTCCGTAGGAGAAGAGTCAGATTTAAATAAAGCGTCTCCTACACGTTCTAACATAGACAAACCAACAACTTCTTGTTCAAACATCGGAGCTTCGTAAATAGGAAGTGGCTGAAAACTATCTTGAATTAATGTTTTATATTTCTTTTGTGTATCTTTCCATGCCTGAAAATAAGGATCGGTGACAGTGTTAGGGATGATGCGGTTAATCATGATGGCATCTACGTTATAATCGTATAAATTTAAATAAGTAAAGCTACGCTGAGCTTCTTTAATGACCATTTTTTCAGGATTTACAACAACGCGAATACTCGTTACTTCTCGGTTTGATAAAATATCTCTCATTTCTCCAAGCTGTTCAAGTGTATTTGTTAATTCGTCCATAATATCATCGGTTGGAAGGGGGACACCAAGGAGTGGTTGAGCTACAGGACGAACGACTTTTAAAATTTTTCTTTTAATAGGAAAGAGTTTTTCCATCCACCAGCCGAGCATGTCTGGAAAGCTGAGCATTGCTAAAGTTTCTCCAGTCGGTGCGCAATCAATAATGATGACGTCGTAAGTGTTGTGTTTATAGTAATCGAGTACTCGAAGTAAGCTAATTAAATCTTCCATACCAGGGAACATCGTTAATTCTTCTGTTGTAATATCATCGGCTGCTTTGGAAGTGAAGAGTAGTGTAATATATTTCTGCAATTTCCCCCAGCCTTTTTCCATTTCATAAATCGTATTAATCTCTTGTGCCCATAAGTTTTCGCGAATTTCTAATGGTTCAGAAGATAGCTTTATACCAAATGAATCTCCTAAACTATGAGCAGGATCTGTGCTCATTACTAATGTTTTTAATCCTTGTTTTGCACTTTGAAGTGCTGTTGCTGCTGAAATGCTAGTTTTTCCTACGCCGCCTTTACCTGTATACAAAATAATTCTCATCATTTTATCCCCTTTGTTTCGAATGTCGAATATTACGAGTATCGAAGTAAATGGTTGAATAAAAACCCAGTTAGGGCTTTATTCAATCGGAATGTTTTTCATTTTAGGTGTAGAAACCTTTTCTTCTGTTTTTTGCTGTGACGTAGCAATGTGATTCATGATCTTTTGGAAGATTTGTAGTAAGAATGCTTTTTCTTCTTCTGACAATGCTTCCGTCACTAGGCTAAAGTAATGGGCCGCATTTTGTTTTACTTCTTGAACGAGCATTACGCCGTTTTCTGTTAAACGAATTAATACAATACGTCGATCGCTTTCATCACGGTAGCGTTCAATATAGCCCTTTTTTACAAGGCGATTTACAACGCCTGTCGTTGTACTCATCGGTATATCAAGAAGATCAGCGATTTTTGTCATTGTAATATCTGTATTTCGCTCCATCCAAAGTAAACAAAATACTTCTGTCTTGGAAAGTGTTAAATCAAGGCTTACCCATTCTTCAGGATAGAAAAGTTTCTTGGCGTTATCTAGCAGTAAGTCTAAAAAATGTTCATATTGCAACAATTATTTCCACTCCCGTATATTTCGAGATTCGTAATATTTGTTTTTATTTTATGTGGAATTGAAATAAATGTCAATGTTTTTGATTGTTTTTTCAGATTAGAAAGAAAATTACCTTCAAAATAGCAATTTTTTGTGATAGATTAATAAATAGAAAAAAGAAAATTTACATAAAAATCCATTGTGATAAATATATTTATCTATAATGGGTGTACAGCTAACGAGGGGGAGAACGATGAGAAGACGAAATACGCAAGCGTTCACGTTTTTAGCATGGACTTCATTTGTTTGTGCGCTGTCAGGAATGCTAATTGGGATTTACACGTTAGATGAAACGCTTAGTGTAAAAGGGTACTATTTAATAGGAACATTATTTTTAACGATGTCTTGTTTTGTATTACAAAAAACAATTCGTGATAATGAGGAAGATAATGAAAGATTTCCGGAAAATAAATCGTTAGATAAAGAGTAAATTGTAAAGAAAGGCACTTGCCTTTCTTTTTTTATGTAAAAATGCCGTAAGTGCCGTGTGTTGACTTGCTTGAAGTACTGGAAATTTGGTATCATCAATAGTATTGTAGATTGAACGATATATTATGGAGGTGGCCTAGCCGTGTCAAGAATTTCCGTTGAGAATGTAAAGCACGTAGCACATTTAGCACGTCTTGCAATTACTGATCAAGAAGCAGAAAAATTTCAAAAACAACTAGATGCAATTGTTACATTTGCAGAACAGTTAAATGAATTAGATACAACTGATGTAAAACCAACAACTCATGTATTAACTATGAAAAATGTTATGCGTGAAGATGTGCCAGAAAAAGGTTTACCAGTAGAAGAAGTATTAAAAAATGCACCGGATCACAAAGATAATCAAATCCGTGTTCCAGCAGTATTAGAATAGAGGAGGGAATTTCGATGTCATTATTTGATCATTCTGTATCAGAGTTACATAAGAAGTTAAACAACAAAGAAATTTCCGTTACGGATTTAGTAGAAGAATCTTACAAACGTATTTCGGATGTTGAAGATAACGTAAAAGCTTTTCTTACATTAGATGAAGAAAATGCACGCGCGAAAGCGAAAGAATTAGATGCAAAGATTGGTGCTGAGGATAATGGTTTATTATTCGGTATGCCAATCGGTGTAAAAGATAACATTGTAACTAACGGTCTTCGTACAACTTGTGCGAGCAAAATGTTAGCAAACTTCGATCCAATTTACGATGCGACAGTTGTACAAAAGCTAAAAGCTGCTGACACAGTTACAATCGGTAAATTAAATATGGACGAGTTCGCAATGGGTTCTTCAAATGAAAACTCAGGCTTCTACGCTACAAAAAATCCATGGAACTTAGATTACGTTCCAGGTGGATCTAGTGGTGGTTCTGCAGCAGCAGTAGCAGCAGGAGAAGTATTATTCTCTCTAGGTTCTGATACGGGTGGTTCTATCCGGCAGCCAGCTGCATATTGCGGCGTTGTAGGTTTAAAACCAACTTACGGACGCGTATCTCGTTACGGATTAGTAGCATTCGCATCTTCACTTGACCAAATCGGACCGATTACACGTACAGTAGAAGACAATGCATACTTATTACAAGCTATTTCAGGTATTGACCGTATGGATGCAACTTCTGCAAACGTTGAAGTAGGAAACTACTTAGCTGGTTTAACAGGCGATGTTAAAGGTTTACGTATTGCTGTACCGAAAGAATACTTAGGCGAAGGTGTTGGCGAAGAAGCTCGTGAGTCAGTACTAGCTGCTTTAAAAGTGTTAGAAGGTATGGGCGCAACTTGGGAGGAAGTATCTCTTCCGCACTCTAAATACGCTCTAGCAACGTATTACTTATTATCTTCTTCTGAAGCATCTGCTAACCTTTCACGCTTTGATGGCGTACGTTACGGTGTTCGTTCTGATAATGTAAATAATTTATTAGATCTTTACAAAAACACACGTAGCGAAGGTTTCGGTGATGAAGTAAAACGTCGTATTATGCTTGGTACATTTGCTCTTAGCTCTGGTTACTATGATGCATATTACAAAAAAGCACAACAAGTACGTACATTAATTAAAAATGACTTTGAAAATGTATTTGCTAACTACGATGTTATTATTGGACCAACAACGCCAACTCCAGCATTTAAAGTGGGTGAAAAAGTGGACGATCCAATGACAATGTATGCAAATGACATTTTAACAATTCCAGTAAACTTAGCGGGTGTTCCAGCGATTTCTGTTCCATGTGGATTCGGTGCTAACAACATGCCACTTGGTTTACAAATCATTGGTAAACACTTCGATGAAACGACAATTTACCGCGTTGCACATGCGTTTGAGCAAGCAACAGACTATCATACAAAAAAAGCAAGTCTGTAAGGAGGCGAGCATAGATGAATTTAGAAACAATTATTGGTTTAGAGGTTCACGTTGAGTTAAAAACAAATTCGAAAATTTTCTCTGCGAGTCCAACAGAATTCGGAGCGGAGCCAAATACACAAACGAGTGTAATTGACTTAGGATACCCAGGGGTACTTCCTACTTTAAATAAAGAAGCAGTTAACTTTGCAATGAAAGCTGCAATGGCATTAAACTGTGAAATCGCAACGGAAACGAAGTTCGACCGTAAAAACTATTTCTACCCAGATAATCCGAAAGCTTACCAAATCTCTCAATTTGATAAGCCAATTGGTGAAAATGGTTGGATTGAAATCGAAGTAGACGGCAAAAAGAAACGTATCGGTATTACACGTCTTCATTTAGAAGAAGATGCTGGTAAATCAACGCATACAAGTGAAGGTTCATTAGTAGACTACAACCGTCAAGGTATGCCTTTAATCGAGATCGTATCTGAGCCAGATATGCGTACTCCAGAAGAAGCATATGCCTACTTAGAGAAGTTAAAATCAATCATTCAATATACAGGTGTATCTGATTGTAAGATGGAAGAAGGTTCTCTTCGTTGTGATGCGAATATTTCCCTTCGTCCAGTTGGACAAGAGAAGTTCGGTACAAAAGCAGAACTGAAAAACTTAAACTCTTTCAATTACGTGCAAAAAGGTCTTGAGCATGAGCAAGTGCGCCAAGAAAAAGAATTATTATCTGGCGGTATCATCCAACAAGAAACACGTCGTTATGATGAAGCAACGAAGAAAACAATCTTAATGCGTATAAAAGAAGGATCTGACGATTACCGTTACTTCCCAGAGCCAGACTTAGTTGAACTTTACATCGACGATGAGTGGAAAGAAGAAATTCGTGCTTCTATTCCAGAACTTCCAGATGCACGTAAAGCTCGCTATGTTGAAGAAGTTGGTTTACCAGCTTATGATGCACACGTATTAACATTAACTAAAGAGATGTCTGACTTCTTTGAAGCAACAGTTGCAGAAGGTGCTGATGCGAAATTAACATCAAACTGGTTAATGGGTGAAGTACTTGCATACTTAAACAAACAACAAAAAGAATTAAAAGACGTTGCGTTAACGCCTGCTGGTTTATCTAAAATGGTTCAATTAATTGAAAAAGGTACAATTTCTTCTAAAATCGCGAAGAAAGTATTTAACGAATTAATTGAAAAAGGTGGAGACCCAGAAGAAATCGTTAAAGCGAAAGGGCTTGTTCAAATTTCTGACGAAGGAACACTTCGTAAGGTTGTAACAGAAATTCTTGATAATAATGAGCAATCTATTGAAGACTTTAAAAACGGTAAAGACCGTGCAATTGGCTTCTTAGTTGGTCAAATTATGAAAGCTACAAAAGGACAAGCAAATCCACCGCTTGTTAACAAAATCTTACTTGAAGAGATTAATAAGCGCTAAAATAGTATAGATTCTTAAAGATTAAACAGAAAAAACACCCGTATTTGGGTGTTTTTTCTGAGTTAATCAAACGTTTGTTTAAATGGTGAAAAATAATTTAAACAAACGTTTGATTAACTGTCAAAAGTGAAAAAATGTTTCTATAGCAACTATGGTATGATAGTTGCAAAAAGGTGGGAATAATGATAAATCTAGACATAGAGGTTTTTTTTCATCTCATGAAATAATAGATAATTATTATTCATTATATGTAAATTGATGTGAGAGAATGGATAGACATAAARTGAAACTTTAATCAGYGGGGGKKTTGTTCATCCCCCACTGATTATYAGCCYKCACCAATCGGGCWTTTACGGGCAGCCCGACTCCCACCTAACTTCTTTGCCCCAGCYGAATTTTGAGGTGGGAGTTTTACTGCCCGCAAATAGCGGGATAAATTTCTTGGTTAAATAAAACAAAACTATCAGGAGTGAACAGTTACTTTTGATGGGCTACACGAATCGGGTTCTTACTGCCTGTTTGAGCGGGATTAAAGAAGGATAGGAAGATGAGAGGAGGTAGGCATAGGGATACTGAATAAGGGTTCGGTGTATTCGTTTTTCAATGAATAAGGAATTTCCTGTGCTAATAAATATGAAGCGAGCAAGAATTATTTATAATCCTACTTCTGGGCGCGAGCTATTTAAGAAGAGCTTACCAGAAGTATTACAAAAATTAGAACAAGCTGGATATGAAGCGTCTTGTCATGCGACAACTGGTCCTGGAGATGCGACTGTGGCAGCGAGGCAAGCTGCTGATCGTAAGTTTGATGTTGTTATCGCAGCTGGTGGTGATGGTACATTAAATGAAGTAGTGAACGGTTTAGTAGGACATGAGCATCGTCCAAAGTTTGGTATTATTCCAGTTGGAACGACAAATGATTTTGCGCGTGCGATTGGTGTACCTCGTGTTATTGAAGAGGCTGCGGATATTATTTGTGAAGGAACAACGGTACCGTTAGATCTTGGTAGAGCGAATGATACATATTTCATTAATATCGCTGGTGGCGGCCGTATTACAGAATTAACATATGAAGTACCAAGCAAGCTAAAAACGGTATTAGGCCAACTTGCTTACTATTTAAAAGGAATCGAAATGTTACCATCATTACATCCAACATATGTTGAAATTGAGTATGATGGGAAACTGCTACAAGAAGAAATTACGATGTTTTTAATTACGAATACTCGTTCAGTTGGTGGATTCGAAAAAGTAGCACCATATGCATCTATTAACGATGGATTATTTGATTTATTAGTACTGAAAAAAGGTTCTATCGCTGATTTAATTAAAGCAGCAACACAAGCGCAGCGTGGGGAACATATTAACAATCCCAAAGTGCTATATACACAAGCGAATCGTATTAAAGTTCATTCCCCTGATAAATTAATGATCAACTTAGATGGTGAATATGGCGGAGACGCACCAATGGAATTTGAAAATATATATCATTGTCTGGAACTATTTGTTCCTGAACATCAAGAGGATGCCCTGTAAAGGCATCCTTTTTGTTTTTATATAGGAATTGTAAATTGGAAGTTAGTTTGATTTTTATGGTATTTTTACAATTCGTTTATTTTATATACATATTTTATTGGTACACTGGAGGAGATAAGAAACGAGAGGTAGGGTAATTAACTGTTACGATTTATTTAACCGATTATAACTAAAGTTAATTAAATATATCGGTAAGCCCTGCTAGTCAAGTGATTGGCTAGTAGTGAGGGTTAACTGCGGGCAATCCCTAAAGCTGATTGAACTACARCGTGGCTAGAAATRGYGAGCGTGAATGTYGCGAAAGCAGAAAAAATCAATCAGATCGTGCAAGGTTAAAWCCTAAACACTAGAACAATGGGTCTTCCGCCTCGAATCATCTAAGYCAAAATTGATAAGATGAACGTTCAACGACTATCTCGTATAACTGACGAGAGTACAYCACAAGCCTATGGTGRTGGAAAAATCCTCTATCTCTAARKAGATAAACATATAGTCTGCGCTCATGTGAAAACATGAGAAGTTCATAAGAGAACTGGCTAAGGAATTGCGCCCTTAGTTGAACRAGATAAATTTWATTRAATCTATCAAGTCTCATTGAATCTACCGAATCTATGCATTMTGKTAAATKCAATGAGGTGAGAATAAWAATGAARTTTTTACGAGTTAGTCARGTATCGGAATTAACAGGTTTGTAYCCTAGTAGTCTTAGGAGAATGCTGRTGGAACACGCTACTATTCAGAAGAAYMAATCTTTCATTATCTRAAAGGTGAGTGCCCRAATAATCGCACAGTAAAGGAGTTAAATTCTGATGATATTGGCGAAGAAAGTCAGACTGATTCCAACGCCTGAACAAGAAAAAGTGCTTAGAAACCATGCYGGTGCTKCAAGATTTGCTTATAACTATTGTAAAAGAATGAGTGATAGATACTATAAGCTATTTGGAAAATCTGTTTCACAGTTAGCTTTACAGAAACGATTTACAAAGATCAAGAAGCGAAAGAGATATGAGTGGTTAAAWGACATCAAYGCACAAGTTCCCAAACAGGCTTCAAAAGATTTTGACAAGGCGAGGAAAAATTCGTTCGAAAAGTACAAAAATGGTTATCACACTTCTTATAAATCCAAAAAAGATTTAATTCAAGGATTTTATGCCAATTATGAAAGACTGATTATAGGAAAGAAAGTAGTTGATATTCAGTCCATTGGAGAAGTGAAAACAAGCCAACAACTACCAAGAAACAAAAAACCATCAAATCCAAGAGTTACMTTTGATGGTCGTCACTGGTGGATTAGTGTAGGGTTCGAAGAATCCTTTGAAGCAMAAGAATTAACCGATGAGTCGATTGGTGTGGATGTTGGTTTAAAAGAGCTGTTTGTRGCTTCTAATGGTACGAAAGAACGAAATATAAACAAAGATGCYAAGGTTAAAAAACTTTTGAAAAGGAAAAAGTCAGCGCAAAGAGATATGTCTAGGAGATTTAAAAAAGGTGTGAAAWTTCAATCTGCCGGATATGAAAAAGCTAAAACTGAGCACCTTCGGTTATCTAGGAAAATTACGAATATCCGAAATAACCATATCCATCAAKCAACAGCTAAATTGGTGAAAACCAAACCAATGAGGATTGTTGTGGAAGACTTACMTATCTCAAACCTGTTAAAAAACAAAAAACTATCGAAAGCATTTTYATTTCAAAAATTAAACTTCTTCTTTCAATGTTTATCATACAAGTGTGAGAAGTAYGGCATTGAATATGTAAAAGCTGATAAATGGTTCGCTTCCAGCAAGATTTGCTCATGTTGCGGAGTTAAATACGACCATTCAGTTCAAMCAGAAGGACAGTGGAGTTTAAAGATTCGTGAATGGKACTGTGTTCARTGCAATAGCCATCACGATAGGGATKTAAATGCTKCGATAAATTTATCAAGATGGGTAAAATAAATGCTTGATAATAKGAGGTAACGATACTGCCTCGTGTGGAGTGTTATACCCCTCGTCCCTTCGGGGTTGCGAGAACACTTTGAAGCACTAACTTGTGTRAATTTGATTGAATTGTATAGATTTAGTTAAGTTTATCGTATCGGCATTTCTCACTTTCACCTCATTCTAATAGGGGAGTAATATTTCTCTTTTCTCAAGGCTTAATAAACATACAAGAGGCTGGGTAGGGGATTTATATAAAATGGCACATAATATTGAGGGGGAAGAAACGATGGTAAGAGAACAGTTTCAATATGATTTAAAAACGTTACAGCAAAAGGTGATCGAGCTTGGTGAGTTAGCAAGGGAAGCTTTATTGATTGCTATGGAAGGTCTTCACAACAGGGATATAGAGAAAGCGTTAGAAGTCATTGATGGGGATTATCGCATGGATAATTTAGAAGAGGAAATAAATGACCTTGCGCTTATGCTTATTACAAAGCAGCAGCCTGTAGCAAGTGATTTAAGAAGGATTTTTATTTCAATTAAAACAGCGACAGATTTAGAACGTATTGCAGACCATGCGGTTAATATTGCGAAATCAACAATTCGTCTTGGTGAAAAAGAAGTGGTCGTTAGCTTGCGTAATCTTGAGGAAATGTTTGAGATTGCTCATAAGATGTTAAATTTAGCATTAGAAGCATATGAGCAAGAAAATTTAACTTTTGCTAAACAAATTGCTGAAATGGATGATTCAGTTGATGAAATTTATGGGAAGGCGATTCGTGAATTTATTTCCTCTGTCCCTGGACAACCAGAAGCGATTACACAAATTACACAACTATCCTTTGTTGCAAGATATATTGAGCGTGTAGCAGACCATGTTACAAATATTGCTGAGAATGTATTTTATTTAGTAAAAGGAAAGCATTATTTATTGAATGAGTAGGGGGAAAAGTAGGTGATGAGAAATCACCTGCTTTTTTTAGTCAAAACATGACAAAAAAAGCTCGTTGTTTCCTTTAGTCTATGATGATAAGATGTATCATAATTAATGGAAAAATAAGTACATATGTGTTAATTACGTCTTATTAATTATTTTACTAAGTTAATGGTAAGCGCTTTCTTTTTTTATCGGGAGTTAAAAGGTACATTTATTCATAAAGTGAGGCTTTAATTAGTGGGGCTGTCTCTCACTGATTGTTAGATCATACCAAAACGGACTTTTCCTGCAGTTAATGTGGGATAAATGATATACGGAGTTCTTGAACATTATATAAGTGGAGGCTGAAGTATATGAAGGGGGTTATTTTAGCTGGAGGAAAAGGGAGACGTCTTAGACCATTAACATGTAATACTCCAAAACCGATGTTACCATTGTTAGAAAAACCAGTTCTTGAATATAATATTGAATTATTACGTCAGCATGGTATTCGTGAAATTGCAATTACAGTTCAATATATGAGTACTGCCATTAAGCAATACTTTGGTGATGGTAGTAAGTGGGGAGTTAACTTGTATTATTTTGAAGATTCTCCTCCGCTTGGAACAGCAGGGAGCATTAAGCAAGCGGAAAGTTTTTTAGATGAAACATTTGTTGTTATTAGTGGGGATGCATTAACTGACTTTCAATTATCAGAAGGAATTGCATTTCATGAACAGAAGAAGAGAATGGTAACGATGTTTGCGAAAGAAGTAGAAAACCCACTCTCATTTGGGTTAGTTGTAATGAATAAAGAACAAGAAATTATACGATATATAGAAAAACCGAGCTGGAATGAGGTAGTTTCTAATATTGTGAATACAGGTATTTATATAATGGAGCCAGAAATCTTTTCTTACATACCATCCATGGAATTTTCGGATTTCAGTCATGATGTGTTTCCGTTATTAGCTAATAAAAATGCTTTATTTGCATATTTATCAGAAGACTATTGGCTAGATATTGGTACATTTGATCAATATCGGCAAGCTCAATTCGATTTGTTGACGAAAAAATTGAAGGTGCCTATTCCATATACAGAAGTATTACCAATGGTGTGGATGGGAGAAGGTGTAACGATAGGAAAAGGAACGAAAATTCATGGTCCTTCTTTTATTGGAGAAGGAGTAATGATTGGTGCGGGGGCTGTAATTGAACCGTACTCTATTATCGGGAAAAATAGTATCGTTTCAAGTTATTCTCATCTTCAAAAAAGCATCATTTTTGCAAACGCTCATATAGGAAAAAATTGTGAGTTGTTAGAAACAACAATAGGAGATCATACAATGGTCGAAGATGATGTTACACTTTTTCAAAAAAGTATTGTAGCGGACCATTGCCATATAGGGAAAAGTACAGTAATTAAGCAAAAAGGAAAAATATGGCCATATA
The DNA here is from genome assembly GCF_056401855.1 of Bacillus sp. P4_D3. Lineage (NCBI taxonomy): Bacteria > Bacillati > Bacillota > Bacilli > Caryophanales > Bacillaceae > Bacillus > Bacillus sp. P4_D3. The sequence goes on along the minus strand of NZ_JBFUIN010000032.1, from coordinate 7,150 downwards.
AGGAGATAGATAGTCATTCGATAGTAGGTTCTGCCGGTGTTAAAGAGAGTGAAAAGAGTGCAGGGTGGTTACAAAAAAGCCGGATTGTAGGAAGGGGTAATGTTGAAATTACTCCTCAATTTATTGTGAAAGTTGCAATGGCTTATGGATCTCTTTTTGCCAAAGGAGAGAGTATATTGATTGGAAGTCAGGAAAATATAGAAACAACTTCCTTTAAAAATTTATTCCTCCATGCCATTCATGGCAGCGGGATTCATACGATGGAATGTAAAGAAATGAATGAGTCGCTTTTTCAGTATGTGATTCATAATTTGCAATGTGCAGGTGGAGTTTTCGTTCAAGTGGAAAGCGAAAGAGGGATTGTTATACAACTATATGGTAAGGAGGGCTCGCTTTTAACGTATAAGCAGCAAAAAGCGATAGAACAAGTATATATGTCTGAGTCGTTTTATTACGCTTGTGAGAAAGAAATGGGACGAAATAAGCTAGTTCACGTTTCTGTAAATAATTATGTAGAAGCTGTGTTAGAGCGTATTGATATTGAAACGATACAAAAACAGAAGTTTCATCTCCTTATTAATAAGAGAAATGATATGTTACAACATTTACTTATGCTCTTTCTACAAAGGCTTGGATGCACAGTTACATGGATTTATGCGAGTGAACAAAAAGATCATGTGAAAGCTTTGATGAAATCGAGTAAAGCAAATATGGCGCTTATGTTTTCTGAACATGGAAATCGCTTCGAATTATATGACACTCACAGTAATATTTACCAAGGAACTGATTTTGAAGAAGTAGATATTCCAGATTTATTACTCGAATCAGCAGATAATGTTTACCCAATGTCTTTGAAATTAGGGGAATGTTATCTCCTCTTTTATATGCATAATGAAAAAAACTCTTTTCAAATAAGATGGAAGCGAGATATTTTATATCGAATTGGAAAATTATTTGAATTAATAGCGTTGCAAGGAAAAACATTACTTAGCATAGCAGAGCAATCACCTCCACTGTATCTACTTTATGATGAAGTTGTATGTTCATGGAAGGAAAAAGGGAAAGTAATGAGGAAATTATTGGCCGATATGGAAATAAAAGAAGAAGGTATATTTGAAGGGATACAGTTCAAATATACAGAAAAAGAGTGGTCTTATATCGTTTCTGATACAAAACAACCAAAATTTTTGGTGTATTCACATGCTAGAAACCCAGTGATAGCAAGGGAAAACATGAAAAATCTTATAGAAAAAATTAGACAATATCAAAAGGTGTAGAATTTTTATTTTAAAAGTGGTATTATAGTATAGTCTGATTTAAGTTATTAGTGACTGGAGGGAAATAAGAATGCGTGTGAATATTACTCTAGCATGTACAGAATGCGGAGATCGTAACTATATCTCAAAGAAAAATAAACGTAACAACGCTGAGCGTATCGAGCTTAAAAAGTATTGCAAGCGTGACAAGAAGTCTACGTTACACCGTGAAACAAAGTAAGCAGTAGGAATATTTTCCTACTGTTTCTTTTTTTTTATGCGATTTCTACATAAAAGTGATACACTATCCTCGTAGAGTAAAGTGTCACTGTAAGGGGGAAAAGTGTGTGAAAGAAGAGAAAATACGGTTACGCAAACAAATAATAGAACACATGAATTCTTTATCTGAAGAACAGTATACAACTTTATCGGAACAAATTGCCGTTTCGGTGTATGGACAAAAAGAGTGGGTTGAAGCTAAAACAATTGGAATCACTCTCTCGATGGAGCAAGAAGTGAATACATATCCTATTATCGAAAAAGCTTGGGAAGAAGGAAAGAAAATTGTTGTTCCGAAGTGTAATAAAGGGGCAAGAACGATGTCTTTCCGACGAATTAGTGATTTTAACCAATTAGAAACAGTATATATGAATTTACGTGAACCGATTCCAGCGCTTACGGAAGAAGTAAATGCGTGTGAAATTGATCTTCTTATCGTGCCAGGAGTAGCTTATACACAGCGAGGAGAACGGATTGGATATGGCGGTGGCTACTATGATCGTTATCTCGTGCACTATAAAGGGAAAACGCTATCATTAGCTTATGATTTTCAAATTGTAAAACATATTCCGGTAGAGCCATTTGATAAAAATGTAGAGAAAATTATTACAGAAAAAGGAACAATGGTTATAAATGGGCTTGTATAGACAAATAAAAATTGACGAGACTTTTTCTTCTTGATTATAATAAAATATGTGAACGTTTTCTTATTATAATTTTTTTATAGTAAGTGAGCATAGAGGGTGATAAAATGATATCCATTTATGATATTCAGCAATTGTTAAAGAAATTTGGCACGATTATTTATACGGGTGATCGAATTGCTGATTTACAATTAATGCAAGATGAATTGCGTGAATTAAATCAATCACAGCTAATCGATCCACAAGACTATCAAACAGCTTTATTTTTATTGAAGCAAGAAATTCAAAAAGAGATAAATAAGAATTAGATAAAGGTAGGTACGTAACATGGAAGAGAAATGGTTAGTTGGTGTTGACCTTGGTGGTACAACGATTAAATTAGCATTTATTAATGTGTACGGTGAAATTTTACATAAGTGGGAAATCCCTACGAATACAAATGAACAAGGAAAACATATTACACTTGATGTAGCGAAAGCTATTGATAAAAAGTTAGAAGAATTAGGTGAATTAAAAAGCAAGCTAATTGGTATTGGTATGGGAGCTCCTGGTCCTGTACATGTGGCATCTGGAATGATTTATGAAGCGGTTAATTTAGGATGGAAAAACTATCCGTTAAAAGACTTGCTAGAAGTAGAAACAGGATTACCTGTTGTGATTGATAATGATGCAAACTTAGCGGCGCTTGGTGAAATGTGGAAAGGTGCTGGCGAAGGAGCAAAAGATTTAATTTGTATGACACTTGGCACTGGTGTTGGTGGTGGTGTTATCGCCAATGGTGAGATTGTACATGGTATAAGCGGTGCTGCTGGTGAGATTGGACATATTACAGTTGTTACAGAGAACGCTTTTCCATGTAATTGCGGGAAGTCGGGTTGCTTAGAAACRGTAGCCTCTGCAACAGGTATTGTGCGTGTTGCTATGCAAAAAATACAAGGGACAGATAAAGAAAGTGTTTTACGTTCTATGTTAGCAGAAGAAGGGCTTATTACATCAAAAGATGTGTTTGAAGCGCTTGGACAAGGTGACGAACTAGCAGGTGAAGTAGTGGAAAAAGTAGCTTCTTATTTAGGATTAGCTGTAGCGAACCTTGCTAGTACGTTGAACCCAGAGAAAATCGTAATTGGTGGTGGCGTATCTAAAGCTGGAGATGCACTATTAGAGCCAATTCAACGTTATTTCGAGCAATATGCTTTCTCTCGTGCTGTAAAGAGCACAAAGTTAGCAATTGCAATACTTGGTAATGATGCAGGTGTAATTGGAGGAGCGTGGCTTGTAAAAAAGCACAAATACGAGGCGAAGATGATATAAGTTGTGAATAATGAGAAGAGGAAGGGGTCCCCTTCCTCTTTTTATGCAAGATCTTGTTGGAGAATAAAAATGTAAATGGATTAAGCTGCTGGTGGGTACCCATTATATAGAACAGTCATGATTGTAAACCATCCGAAAACAAGTACGGTTGCAATAGCGAAGCCGCCCGCGAATAAGTTTTTTTCGCGAAGTGTTCTAAGCGTAGCGAATACAGCTAACAGAGTGACTAGCGTAAAAATAATAACAAGGCCCATACAATATCCTCCTCTGTCTACTCATTCCTTAGGATGAGTTTTTAGAATATTTACTCTTTTATATTGTACATGTTTTAAAAATGATTGTCGAGATAACACCCCTTCTTTTCCTAAGAGAAAGAAATGTTGTATCATTAAAAGTAAATTAAATAACTGGAGGAGATTTTCATATGAAATGGATACAAATGCCGTTAGGCCCATTACAAACAAATGCTTATATTTTAACGAATGATCAAAATGAGTGTATTATCTTTGATCCTGGCCATGAAGGAGAGAAACTTGTTACATATTTACAAGAAGCACAGTTAAAACCACTTGCGGTTTTATTAACACATGCTCATTTCGATCATATCGGTGCTGTTGATGCGGTGAGAGACGCTTTTCATATTCCTGTATACGTACATAAAGAAGAAGCGGATTGGTTAGGTGATGCAACTGTGAATGGCTCCCAAATTTTTATGATGAACCGCAGTATTACAGCAAAACCAGCAGATCATATTATTGACGAAGAGGGTACATTAACGATTGATTCTTTTAGTTTTGAAATTTTTGAGACACCAGGACATTCTCCAGGAAGTATTTCTTATTATAGTAAAGAAGCGAATGCTGTATTTTCTGGAGATGTATTGTTCCAAATGAGTATTGGAAGAACGGATTTACCTGGTGGAAGTTTTGCTGAATTAATTGGAAGTATTGAAGAGAAATTATTTGTATTACCAGATGAAACAGCGGTGCTATGTGGACACGGTCCAGAAACAAGCATTGGTTTTGAAAAAGAAAATAATCCATTTTTACAATAAGGAGTCATTATGGGGATGGAGCTCATTTTAAGAGAATGGATGGGAAAAGAAAAGGATMATTCGATTTCATATAGTACGTATATGAACCTCGTATTATATGCAGAGGAACATGGGTATTATATGAGAGAACGTGAAAAAATTGGCAGACAGGGAGATTTTTTTACGAGTAGCAATGTATCTTCTGTATTTGCGAAGACTTTTGCTAAGTTTTTTATTCGGCTTGTTGAAAAGGGAGAAGTTTCTCCAAATATTTGTGAGATTGGTGGGGGAACAGGAAAGTTTGCCTATGATATTTTACAAGAATGGAAACAATTATCTCCGGAAACCTTTATCAATTTAAACTATTCAATTATTGAAGTGAGCCCTTTTCATAGAAGGCTACAACAGGAGAAGCTTTGTTTATTTGATAATGTGTCGTATTATACATCTTATATTGAAATGGGAGAGTCTTTCGAAGGAATTATTTTTTCGAATGAATTATTTGATGCGTTTCCTGTTGAGATAGTTGAGAAAAGAAATGGAATTTTGTATGAAGTACGTATCACGTATACAGATGAGGGAAACCTTACAGAAGTATTTAGACCGATAGAGAAAAGAATCGGTCGTTACTTATTGAAATATAACATTCATATTGCTGAGGGACAGCGCTTTGAAGTGCCTATTGCAATGGAAGAGTATATAGAAGAGATTGCGAAATGGTTTCAGAAAGGTATATGTATTACAGTTGATTATGGATATACAAAAGAAGAATGGATGCATCCTGCACATCATGAAGGAAGTTTAAGAGGATATTATAAGCATAAGCTAATTCGTAATCCGCTTGCATATCCAGGAGAAATGGACCTTACTACGCACGTTCATTGGGATGAGTTGAAGATGAATTTTGAGCTACAAGGAATTAATACGATATGGCATAGGAAGCAATCAGAGTTTTTGTTAGCAGCAGGAATATTAGATCAGCTTGCTAGCCATCAAGATACCAACCCTTTTTCTGAAACTCAAAAACGAAATCGAGCAGTTCGTTCTATGATTTTGAACGGAAGCTTAGGAAGTGCCTTTGATGTTGTTATGCACACGAAAGATATGAAGAATTTACTTTTGAATCAATATTTAACAATATGAAAAAACAAGACACAGTATATTTCTGTGTCTTGTTTTTTAATACGACTTATGTAGTATTATATATTTCCTCTCATGATATATATTTATATTAAAGATATGAGATGAAAAATATAGAATACGTTCTTTTTCTCTGCCTATAGGTCCCTAACCTAATAATACGCGAACGAGTTGAATAATTGTTTCGTTTTCTACTTTGTAGTAAATTTCCAATCCTTTTCTTTCACTAGAAACGATTTTAGCACTTTTTAACTTTGCTAAATGCTGTGAAATTGTAGATTGTGGCATGTTTAAGCCTGTGTACATTGTAGAAACGTTGCTTGGGCCACGTTCAATTAATCCCTTTACAATACATAAGCGAACAGGATGAGCAAGCACTTTCAATAATTCTGCATTGCTTTCATAAAGTTCTATTTCTTTTTGAAAGGTTTCTAACATGTTCTTTTCCACCTCCGTGTGAGCTGTTATACCATACTATACATACCAAAAAATTAAAGAAAAGAAAACAGTTGTTGCAGAAAAAAAGTCCTAAAGTAAAGAAATTGTAAGAAAAGAGACCCTGATGTAAATAAAATAGATAAATTTGCACAGTTTTGTAAAATGACATTTTTGAGTGAAAATTTTGATGCGTTTCAAAAATTGAAAGATATAGATATATTCGTAACACAATTTTATCATGATTTTCTTATTCTTTCAAATGAATATACGAAATTTTTAAAATAATATGACAAAGGAATTATAATATTATATACAGAATATATAACAGGTTAAAAGAAAAGAAGCTGATTATGATCAGCTTCTTTATGATGATAATGAAATGTTTGGATGTAACTGATAAATCTTAGAATAATCAAGTCATTAGTCATTTATTCTAGAGTTCATCTTTTATCAACTTTAAAAATCTGTGGTTCCATATATTTTCATAAAAATCAATCGTCTCTTGTGCAGACATAAATGAATTATTCAAAGTAGAGGTTGCTTTCTGTACCATGAAGTTTTCGTATCCCAATCCATGAGAAAATTTAATCGTAGCATCCATACAGTACTCTGTTTGGGCACCACAAAATTCAATACGATGTACAGATAATTGATCTAAAATTTCTTTTAAGTTTGTTTTATAAAATGAATTTGCATGTGTTTTTCGTACAAAAAAATCTTGTTCTTGAACATCTAGATCGGTATGAATAGCCCAAAGTTCTTTTTCGGGTACTAAATCATCATCACAATGTTGAACAAAAATGATTGGTTTATTTGATTTTCTGTATGAAGAAATTCTTTTATTTACTTTTGTAAGCAAGTTTTGTAAATCAAATAAATGCTCTCCGCTATAACATACCCCATTTTGTAAATCGATAACGATTAAAATATCTGCACAAGTATCCATTATTTTTACCCCTTTTTTATTTCTTAATATATCAATTAATCCATTACTTGGAAATAGATGATATATTTTTATTTTTTAATGAACGATACAAAAAGAAAAAACA
>NZ_JBFUIN010000031.1:0-25022 GCF_056401855.1 Bacillus sp. P4_D3 | reverse complement strand
AGCTCGTTTTATTCCAGCGCTAAAAAAAGAAGCGTCATCCGCTTCTTTTTCACTCTACTATATCTTCGTCACACCACGTAAACACCACATCTAGAATGCGATTACCGATACGTACGCGTTTATTCCATTTACCTGTTTGGATCTGATGTTGCAATTCCGCTTTCATCTTTTCCGTCCAGTCGTGAATCGTGTCACTACGGTCGTACGGATATACGCTCGGAAACTCTTCCTGCAGAAGATGAAGGCTCTCTGCATCAAAATGAAAATGGAAGAAGTAGTTTGCTGTAAGCGATGGTTCTTGCAATTGTAAAAAGTAATCGTCAACTTGCTTTCTATTTCTATAGAAAGTAAAGATATTCACTTTACCGCTCGTAATTTGGTCAATTTGAATTTCGTGCTTCTCTATAATCACGTCTTGCCCACCTCGTTATATACTACCCTTAGTATATATGTCTTTTGCAACAAAGTTAACCATTTTCGCACGAAATTCATTTCCTTCATTATATTGCCCGTACCTCCAAGTACAATCAGGACAAATAAACAAAGTTGAAGGGGAGCGATCACATGTATTTCGGAAGCAAAGGTTGGTATGTAAAAGAACTTAAAAAATTAGGTATTCGTACTTACGAAGGTAAAAAACTAGAATCTTATCGTACGCATATTTTATCTAGTTTACTTGAGAGAATGAAGAAAGCTTCGGCTTAATAGAAAAAGGAAGCAACAATTTGTTGCTTCCTTTCATTTTTATTTAGAAAATAAAAACTGGAATCATTATAAATTAATAATCTACCTTTACTATTATACTCTCTTGATAAAAACCACCTAATATCGACTGAACTTTTATTATCAAATACTCTTCCAGATGATTATTCGTATATATTTTAAATTCTCCATACTCATTAACCCGTCCACTTCCAACAAGCATATCGCCGCTCGTTATGACAATTGTTGAATAAGGTTCCGCATGACCCGATACATAATTATCACCATATTTCACAAAATCTATCGTTATTTCCTCATGAATATTACTAACTGAATCTATACATTTCTCTTCATACAAATTAGCATTTAGTTCTTCGGCCCTCGAAAGCGCTCGATTCCTGCTAATCTTTTCTGAAGAGAATGCAACATTTCCCAGCCAACTAAACCTATCAAATGTAGTAATAGGTAGAAACATCTGTGTTAACTCCCCCATTTCTTATCAACTGCAATCTTTGAATGAATTTACAGCAATACGTTCTATGTTGGGATAAAAGAAAAAGTCTGTAATTGTACTGTTCTTAGATCTCTCATACTTTCTGAAGCATAACATAAGGAAGAAATAAAAAAATCGTACAAAAGGGCAAGCCTATAATGTACGATTGGGCATATATAATGTTTTAAAAATGAATTAACTTCCTTTCAATAGACACAGCTACTGCTTCTGACCGTGAGTTAACGCCTAATTTATTGTATATATTTGTTAAATGCGCTTTTACCGTTCGCTCAGCTATCCCCATATCAAATGCAATTTCTTTATTCTTATATCCGCGCGCAATAGCTTTCAACACAAACAATTCTTTATCTGTTAAGTTATTTTCTGCAACCTTATCAGCATGTACTTCTTTCCTTTTATACTTCACTATCTTTTCCATAATATTTGGTTGTAGTAAAATCTCACCTCGAATAGCCGCTTCCAACGTTCGAAATAAATTCTCACGATCCGTATCTTTTAGCAAATATCCTTTTGCTCCTAGCTCAATTCCCTTTAACATTAATTCATCTTCGTTATAAGTAGTTAATATAATAATCGGCGTATGATTTTGTTTTTTATTCAAAGCCTCAATCGTTTCTAAACCACTCATTTTAGGCATATTTAAATCCATTAAAATAACATCGGGTTTCTTTTTTTCTATGAAAGAAAGGGCTTCTTCTCCGTTTGCAGCCTCACCTATAATTTGAAATGAATCACTCGTTTCTATTATTAATTTCAGACCTTCTCTTACAACGAAATGATCATCCACAATTAATACGTTATACTTCATGACTATCTCCTTCTTTATTTATAGGCACTTGAATATACACTTTCGTACCCTTCATCTTTTCACTCAATATATGTATTTCTCCCTTAATCAATCGAACACGCTCATTTAAGCCAATTAAACCATAGTGTCCAGGATTCTTACCGATATATCCAGTGTCAAAACCAATTCCATTATCTTCAACTTCAATAGTAAGTTTTTCAAGATCATCGATATATTCAACATTTAAATTTACATCTGCTGCCTGCGAATGTTTTGCGATATTCGTTAAACATTCACTAATTACATATAAACAGTGCTCTTTTACTACGCTTGAAATATACGGTGGACTTTGAATAGTAAGTCTCACATGTATAGACGTAGCTTCAGAAAAACGTTGAACCTCTTCCTTTACTGCTTCATTAAATGAATTAGTAGTATGACGCAAATCATCAATAACCAACCTTGCATCATGTAAAGTTTGTCTCGCTCTTACCATAGTTTGTTTCATAATCTCTTGAGATCGTCCTGTATTCCCTTTTTGCATATGGGCATCTATTGCTTCCAATTGCATAATTAAGCTCGCTACACCTTGCGCTAACGTATCATGTAAATCTCTTGCCATACGCTGCCTTTCATTAGCCAATGTCAATTCTTCCACTCTCATATATGCAGACTCTAACTCTTGAATATAGCTCTGTATACGATTACGTGCATCAAATTGCTGCTTATTAATATAAGAAAAAGGAATAATAATTGCTAACACTAAAAGAAACATAGAGATAAGAATAGCTAATTTATTCACACCATAATTAATACTAATTGCAGCACAAAATATTGCATACATAAGAGTAAAAACTATCATTACTTTAAATATATTGTGATAAACATATAAACTTTGGGCGATTAAAATAGGAGTTAATCCAACAAAAATCGCTATCGAAGCATTTGTTGCAATAAATGCAGCCAAAAACACAATGAAAAGTTGTACAAAAAAGAAGTACAACAATTGCCTATTTTTTAATGAACTCGAATACCAATGAAAAATAGTATGAATAACAATGACTATTGTAAAGAAAAAACTATCCATAGAGAAAATATTATTACGAAATTCTAAAAGCATTGAAGCTATATATACGAGTGTGATCCATAAAATAATAAACCTTCTTGGAATAAATACCGCTTCCAATACATTTGTATCCAAATCTATATTTGAACTTATTTTTTTCATATCTGACCTCCACCATTATATTATACTATACAAGATGCACCTTACTTTTTGATAAATTACTGATTCCTCATTACTGAATACAAATATGAAATATTGCATATCGAAATGCATTGATGTATTTGTAAACGCTTACTATAATGAGGGTATAAAGATTCATTACATCTTACTATTAAAAAAAGGAGGCAATCATATGGAAATCGCAATGGCAGTTTTAAAATTCGTAGGTGGAGTAATTCCATTGGTTCAAGAACTTTTAAAAGCATTTATGTAAAATTATTATTCAGCAATTATCTATAAGAATTATCATACAAATGATCTGTATATCAAAAAAATTGATACACAGATCATTTGTGTGAAAAAGCTTTAAACGAGAATTATGTACCTTAGCAGAACAATAATGATACATCTATCTCAAGTTGGAAAAAGACGCTCACAAGGGCGTCTTTTTATTATATTACTATGTACCTAATAACTTATTTAGAAAATCAATTCTACAATTCATACAATGCTACATAATTCATTTATCTTTTTGAAATTTGCACAATAAAAATCCCCTCAAAGCATAAACTTCAAGGGTCGAGCCTATTTTTTATTAAATTTTTTAAACACAGCAATACCATTTTCTACGATTTTATCAGATGTATAAATGACGACTGTCTGTTCCTCTTTATTTAGTGCTAATGAAATAATCATTTAAACCCAAAATGCTATAATTAATCCAATCACACTAAGGGGGACCATTTATTTTGCGCGGAACATGCATTCAATTTCATGAGTTTGGCAATCCGAAAGATGTGTTACAGGTTGAATATAAAAATATAGAACCATTAAAAGATAATGAAGTTTTAGTTCGTATGCTAGTCAGACCGATTAATCCATCTGATTTAATTCCAGTAAGTGGAGCATACTCACATAGGATCCCTTTACCTAACGTACCTGGTTATGAAGGTGTTGGTATTGTAGAAGATGTAGGCGCAGGCGTTTCTAGAGACCTTATCGGCAAACGTGTTTTGCCATTACGCGGAGAAGGTACTTGGCAAGAGTTTGTTACAACATCAGCTGACTTTGTAGTCCCTATTCCTGATTCCATTGATGATTTCACAGCGGCACAAATGTATATTAATCCCCTTACAGCGTGGGTTACGTGTACAGAAACGCTAAACTTAAAACAGAATGATGTTTTATTAGTGAACGCTTGTGGATCCGCTATTGGACACCTTTTTGTTCAATTATCACAAATTTTAAACTTCCGATTAATTGCAGTAACTAGAAATAGTAAACATACAGAAGAATTACTTCAGCTTGGTGCCCATCATGTAATAGATACTTCCACTACCCCGCTTTATGAAACAGTTATGGAGTTAACAAATGGGCTAGGTGCAGATGCTGCGATTGATTCTATTGGAGGATCCGATGGAAATGAATTAGCTTTTTCTTTACGTCCAAACGGGCACTTTTTAACTATAGGCCTTCTATCAGGAATACAAGTAAACTGGGCAGAGATTGTCACGAAAGCAAAGGTGCACGCGAATATATTTCATTTACGACATTGGAATAAAGAAGTGTCCGCATATAAATGGCAAGAAACGTTTCGTCACTTAATTCGCTTAGTAGAAGATAAACAATTACRTTTCATGACAGTACATTCTACGTATGACTTAGCAGATTTGAAAACTGCGATTGATGTCGTTCAGTCTGCTGAAAAAACAAAAGGGAAAGTGTTTTTGACGAGTTATTAAATGCGGTTGAAGAATTCATTTTGATTGATTTTTTAAATAGACTAGATAGTACGTTTAGGAGTATACAATTGTAATTATCTGGTATCATTCTATTAAAAGGTGAAAGGAGATTCTAACATGTGGTTAATTACAGCAATTGCACCTGTTGTAATAGTTGGAGGAATTGTATTATATGTAATTGCTAGAATGAAACATAAATATACTCAAGGAAAATTAGGTAAGAAAAAATCAAAAGAAGCTCAAAATTTATTAGATAGTTTAATACCAATGGGAATGATTTTTGGCTGTACTATCGGTTTGATTTTCGGCATATTTTTCCCGGATTCTTTACTGCTTGCACTTAGTTTAGGAGCTGGAATAGGCTATTTATTTGGATTTTTTGCTTATGAAATTTATAGCAAGCAAGGCAACAATTATTCATGAATAGCTATCGACGCGATTGTGGAATAAGTGAGGACAGTACATATGAGTCATATAAAATATGTACTGTCCTTTCATTTATTCATCAACATTATTAACCCCACTTCTCCCCCCTAAAAAATAACATTGTCAACAGAACTTAAATTGGTTATCATAAAAGCGAATATAACAGGAGATGAGCAGATGAATATAAACGAAAAGAAATCTTTTTCAAAAGTTTCTCGACGGAAATTAGTCGATGAAGTGTTGGAACGTTTACAAGAAAAAATCTTTTCTGGCGAGTATGAAGTTGGTGATCGCCTCCCTACAGAGCCGCAATTAATGGAAGAGTTAGGTGTAGGACGTTCAACGCTGCGAGAAAGCATAAAGATATTAGTACATGCTGGCATATTAGAGGTTCGACAAGGACAAGGTACTCGTATTGTCTCACTAAATACAGCACAAGATTCATTTGAAAAACGATTGCAAACAGCTAATATTAATCATGTATATGAAGCACGAAATATGTTGGATAAAGAAGTAGCGATGTTAGCGGCACAGCGCCGAAGTGAAGAGGACCTTTTATACTTAAAAGGACATTTGAATAAAAGAAAAAATGCCCTTCAAGAAGGAAATTATGTAGCATACATAGACGCAGATATTCAGTTTCATCTAGCAATTGCAAAGGCGAGCAAAAACGAAGTTCTACTTGATTTATATCAATCTTTCGTACCTGCCCTTCGCCACATTTTAAGCCAATTAATATTAAATACAGTGAACTATGAAGATAACTCTGACATTCATGAAAAGTTATTCCAAGCTATTTTAAAACAAAGTACCGAAGAGGCACGAACATACGCCGTTCAAAATTTGGAGCTGAAATAAGCTCCTTATATATTACACTCAAACATCAGATGATATACTGAATAACGTCTGATGTTTAAGAGGGGAGAAAATTAAATTGAAACATCAAGGACGAACTTATTTGTATATACTAGCACTATTTTTTGTTTCTATTAATTTACGTATCGGAATTACATCTGTTTCACCTTTATTAGAAACAATCCGACAAGACTTAAATATAAGCAATTTTTCCGTTAGTTTTTTAACAGCCATTCCTGTTTTTTGTATGGGGACATTCGCCTTACTGACTGGGAAGGTAATTAAAAAATATGGGGCAGAAAAAGCAATTATGGCTTGTCTTATTTTAATTGGCTTTGCTACATGTATGAGGGCTTTTACCTCTTCCATTTCCACATTATTCGCGAGCTCTTTATTTATCGGCATTGGAATTGCACTTGCAGGTCCGTTACTATCAGGTTTTATTAAAGAAAAATTCCCTACGAAAATCGGCTTAATGATTGGAATATATTCAGTAGGCATGGGAACTGGCGCTTCTTTAAGTGCAGGATTAACGATTCCTTTACAACATGTATTAAAAGGATCTTGGAATATGGCACTCGCTTTTTGGGGTGTACTTACTATTATCGCTATTATATTTTGGTATCCGGTTATGAAACGAAAAAAGAATACGAGTACACAAGATAAAAAGAATAATAGTTTACCTTTAAGAAATAAAAAAGCATGGTTGTTCACAATCTTTTTCGGACTACAATCAGGAATCTTTTACTCCATTACAACTTGGCTTGCGCCCGCAAATCAAAATATGGGCGTCAGTAGCGAACAAGCTGGTACTCTCATAACTGTATTTACAGTTATTCAAATGATATGTAGCTTTTTAATTCCAACATTAGCGGATATTTATAAAAACCGAGCACTTTGGTTATTAGGGAGTATATGCTTCGTACTCGTAGGTTTATCGCTTATGATTTACCCACTTACTACACCATGGATCCCTTCTATTTTACTAGGTATCGGGCTCGGCGGCGTATTCCCACTCGCTCTCATGCTACCGCTATATGAAACAAAAACTTCAGAAGATGCGAGTGCATGGACTGCTATGATGCAGTCCGGAGGGTACATTATGGGCGGATTTATTCCTGTCTTAGCAGGAATTACCCGCGACTATTTTGATGGTTATACGCAAGTTTTTATTATAATGGCAATCCTAAGCTTAATTTTGTTCATTTTAACTTTAGTCATGAACAAAAGAAAAATAAAAGCGAAAGATCTTATAGCTTAAATTAAAAGAATGGGCTTTTTCCTAAAGGATCAAGCTCATTCTTTTTACTTCTACTACTTGAAAACAAAAAAATCCCCTCAAAGCATAAGCTTCAAGGGGTGAGCCTGTTTTTTTATTTAATTATATACGTACAGCTGTACCACTTACAGCAACCATTAACATTCCATCACGAACAACTTCATAATCTACGTCAATACCAACGATAGCGTTCGCACCTTTTTGTTTTGCAAGTTCTTTCATTTCTCCCATTGCAATATCACGAGCTTCTTTTAACTTGCTTTCATAAGCACCAGCACGACCACCGACAACATCACGAACTGAAGCGAATAAATCGCGGACAATATTTGCACCCATAATAGCTTCACCATTTACAATATCAATATACTCTATAATTTCTTTACCTTGAATTCCAGACGTTGTTGTTACAATCATGACTGACACTCTCCTAATAAGTTGTAGTTTTAATTAGCTTTCTTATGTCTTTATTATGACATGGAAAAAGTATCTAATCTATTGAATTACCTTACATGAATGTGACAATTTTGTAAGGATGAAATATTATTCTACCTTCCTTTTACAATAACTACCTAAACTAACAGAATATTGTTATAATTAAATTAGAGGAGGGGATAAAATGAAAAAAATCATTTATATATGTGCTCTAAGTGTTCTATCTTTTACTTTAATTGGTTGTACAAGCACCTCGGCTACAGATAAGACGTCACAAGCTAAGCAGGAACATACACAAAATACATTTCAATTAAACTCCGCAAATATCACAGACATCGAGATATTTAGAACAACAAATAACACTACTTCCAAATCTCAAACAGACAATGAGGAAATGATAAAATCTATCATTTCGGCAGTTCAAAATGGAACACCTAAAACAATCACTTTAGATCAAAAAAAGAGAGCATCTGCACATTCTACTATAACCGTTACATATAAAGATGACTCAAAAGAAGAATTTCTTGTGTGGGTTGATAATAAGGAGCAAATTACGATCGCTAAAGATGAGAAGAAGGATACAGTAGAAGGTGTGACATTGAACATTGAAGGCGCTAAAATGATGGAGGATTTCTTTAAAAGCTAAAAAAAAGATCCCCTTCAGCTTGATAGGTATGTGGCGAGACCCCCTATCATTAAACTTGAGATGGTTCAAATCGGAGAAAGACACCTTAAAAGGTGTCTTTTTTATTTTCAAAAGGACCTGCTCAATTCATGCGTAAATACATAAAGTAAATTGAATCCGTTAAAATACATGAGTGACCTCTTGTTTTCTCCTCTTATCTAAAGGAGGAACTGTTATGGGCTTTGGTGGTAGTTGTAGTAGTTGTGGCGGCGGCTTTGCTTTATTAGTTGTATTATTTATTTTATTAATCATAGTTGGAGCTAGCTGCTTCTGCTAAACAAACTATYAGAAAAGRCACTCWTATWTGRGTGTYTTTTCTTTATGGGGTAGCGTCAGAAAAATGCTGATTTACAACGTTAAGGAAATTTCAATATTAAAAAGCCTAATTTCTCAATTAAATATGAAGAAATTAGGCTTTTTTCATTTAGTGATGAAACCCATTATCACATTTCGTATCATGTGGCATAGGCCCGTCCAGGGAATCCAGAAAGGCAACGGTCTGTTTGAGGTTCCTCAAAAATAAATGCGCGAGATCCATGGAAAATCCATTTCGAACCACAACGCGCATAATCGTCACCGCTTCCATATCTGGAGGCAATGGATAGGCGGGTACTTGCCAACCGAACACACGCAATTGTCGAGATAAATCATAAAGATTCCAGTTTAATGTGTAACCATCTTTCAGTCGCCAAGCGAAAACCGGAATATCCGAACCATCGGACAAAAGTTCGAACGGTTCCATCTTCTGAATCGCCTCGCTAAGAAAAAGAGCGACTTTCTGAGAAGCCCTTTGGACATCATAGTACCCACTTTTCCCCAAACGCAGGTAATTGTAATATTGCAGGAGCACTTGTGCGCCAGGACGAGAGAAATTCAGGGCAAAAGTCGGCATGTTCCCGCCCAAATAGGAGACGCGGAAGATTAGATCCTCAGGGAGATCTTCAGCTTCCCGCCAAATTATCCAACCCAACCCAGGATAGACTAATCCATATTTATGTCCGGATACATTGATGGACTTCACCCTCGGTAATTGAAAATCCCAGACTAAATCTGGTTGAAGAAACGGTGCTATAAATCCCCCCGAAGCCGCATCCACATGCATGGGAATGTCGAGGCCCGTCCTCTCCTGTAAATCGTCCAACGCTTTCGCAATCGCGGACACCGGTTCGTAAAGCCCGGTATAAGTCTCACCGAGAATCGGTACTACACCAATCGTATTTTCATCCACGACAGCGAGGACCCCCTGAGGATCCAATCGGGGATGCTCTGGGCTAACCTTCACATAGCGTGGTTCAACCTCCCAATAGTTCGCGAATTTTTCCCAAACGACTTGAACAGCAGAACTAAACACAATATTGGGCCGATCCACCGGCTTCCCTTCGCTTTTGCGTGCATTTTGCCAGCGTCTCTTTAACGCAAGCCCCCCGAGCATACATGCTTCCGACGATCCAGTTGTTGAAACGCCCATAGTCGTAAGGGGGGTGGGCGAATGCCAGAGGTTGGCTAAAATGCGGACACACCGCTCCTCAATTTCGGCTGTCTGTGGATATTCATCCTTGTCAATCATGTTCTTGTCGAATGATTTGGCATATAAGTGCTCTGCGGCAGGCTCCATCCATGTGCTAACGAATGTTGCAAGATTCAAGCGGGCATTGCCATCAAGAGCAATTTCATCATGGACGATTTGATACGCTGTTTCTGGTAACATGCCTTCATCAGGCATGTGAAAGCGCGGAACGACTGATTCTCCTTCGCGGGCAAACAGAGGATTTACAGAAAATTCGTGAGGCAGCTCCATTTGCACGTGACGCGGTAGATATTGTGGATTATCTGGCATGATCTCTTTTCCTTCGTATGCATCGTTTTGAACTTCTGCTTTTCGATCCTGTGGCATACAAGTCCCCCTTAATTAATTTTTTAACAAACATATTATTTACAAAAAAGCATTTGTTAAACCAAGGGGACAATTCTATTAAAAGGTGYTGCTACCATTCGAATTAAAGGAGAAGCCATGAATGGACTTGCAAGAGCTATTTTCTTCGGAAAACAAGGTGAGCGAACCATACAGCATCAATTGCAAAGGGCCAGTGCCTTAAACATAATTATCAATGCCATCAGTATCTGGAATACTTTACATCTAACAAAAGCAGTTAAATATCCAAAACGGATAGGTAGTTTTAATGAGAACTTATTGCATCATATATCACCTTTAGGTTGGGAACATATCAATTTACTAGGAGAATACCATTTTAATTCAGAGAAAGTGGTTCAAGTCGGAGGAAGGCACCTTAGGGTCTCTTTTCTTTATTTTCAAAAGGACCTGCTCAATTCATGCGTAAATACATAAAGTAAATTGAATCCGTTAAAATACATGAGTGACCTCTTGTTTTCTCCTCTTATCTAAAGGAGGAACTGTTATGGGCTTTGGTGGTAGTTGTAGTAGTTGTGGCGGCGGCTTTGCTTTATTAGTTGTATTATTTATTTTATTAATCATAGTTGGAGCTTCTTGCTTCTGCTAAAAAACTATCGAAAAAGACACTCATATGAGTGTCTTTTCTTTATACGTTAAAAAAGCCCACCTATTTCCTTAGGTGGACCTTATCTTTATTACACAATTCCAAAGTATACTCTCTTTTTCTCTTGAACTTTATGTAATTATACATATTCATGAAAATACAAATAGTAAAATATAAATTGTAGGCATACTCTATAAAGTAGATTCTTTTGAAAGACGTAACATATCAATCATTATAGGAGATGTGTCGAGACCCCTACTTAATTAAATGCCTTTTTTGATTTATAAAAATTAAAATCATGATAATTTGTTTCCAATCCGCATCCTTTTCATTAATCTATTTTAAGAAGATGCATTTATGAATCCAAAATAATCCCCTCAAAGCATCAGCCTTAAGGGGATCCATATCATTTTCTCTCTTCATACAACCTATTTGCTTTATACGAGCAAACGAAAAACATACCAATCGCAACCGGAATAAATAGCCCTGCAATTCCTCTCATTAATGCAAATGGTGTTTCAAATAAGAATGACCCTAAAAATGCTGCACCTTGCTTATCCCATAAACCCGGTGTAAAGTACAGTTCTCTTGGATTTATAATCGCTCCTATATTAACCGTATTATTAAACATAAACAGGATTAACAGCGGCAAATAACATATTGCTAATTCTAAAAATGTCTTAGATAGACGTTTATACTTCCCTGCTCGTGACATTTGATCTGAAAAAATGTCATCTTCACTTTCCTCATTTACCTTTTTAAAATATTGCGTACCAGACCACCATTTACCGGCTATATGCTTCCAGCCACTATCTTCAAATAACGTACAATAATTAATAAAATCACTTCGTCTATTAAATATTCGATGATCTATTTTAATTTTCGTATCTTCCGGTTCTGCGATTCTAAATCTATAACCAAATGTATTACTTTTTAGTTGATAGCCTTTCCAAGCCATCTCTTCTAACCATTTCTCCTCTTTTTCAAAATCTAAAAAGAATTTCAATCTCCACATCATCGCTTCCCCCTAACTATACATTTAATAAGCTTTTTGTAACTCCAACAATGTGCTGCATCCTCATAAAGTCTAAGTGTAATACTTCTTTCCCGCGTTCAGTAATGACATACACTTTTCTTCGTTTATCTTCACTTTTTACAGATTCTATTAATTGTTGCTTTAATAAATTTTCAACCGCACCATATAATGTACCCGCCGCGATTTTCACTTGATGATTACTAAGTTCCTCTACCTTTTGCATAATTAAATATCCATGTGCTGGCTCTAATAAAGCTAAAAGAACGTAATACGTTGTTTCCGTTAATGGTAAATTTTTATCTCTATTCATTGAGACCTCCAATGTAACGATAGTTATATAGCTAAACTATATAGTTCAACTGTATAGTTTCATTTTATACAGTCCGACTGTATATGTCAAATTTAGGTATAAAAAAACAACCTAGATCCCTTACATGKATCTAGGTTGTTTTTAATACATAAACGTAATCGTCACCAAAGAATACCCTTCTTTTGCATTATACGGCTCCGCTTTATAAGAAACACGGTTCGCGCCTTGCGGGAAACGAATTTCTCCAATTGCCTTCTTCACATCTTGCAGTGCGCCGTCCATTGATTGCTTATACAGAATTTCAATCTTTTCAGGCTTTGCACTATAGCGCTGCTGCATTTTACTTTTTAATTCGTTATAGTTATTCGCAACGTATTCATCTGCTAAATAATTTAGTTTTGTATCTTTTAATATTTGCTCGTATGCAGTTGTTTTAGAGCTACCCGCTGCAATTTTATTTGTAAGTGTGTCATAATAATTTGTTGTAGCCTGCGGATAGTCCCCGCGGTTCCACTCGTGATTTCTTGCAATTTGTTCATCTGATAAGTTGAAATAAGAATATGTTACTCGCCCTTGTTTATCAGGTATTGGATCATCGAATGTTGTATCAAGATGGTACCATTTGTTATTAATTTTAACTAAATTCCAAGCATGAGGCTGACCGTCTCCAGTTCCTACTACAAAATGATTCTCAATTCCAGCTTCTTTTAATAATTGATAGGTTAATAGGGTGTAACCTTGGCAAACGGCAGAACGATTCGCGAGTGCCTCATATGCTGTATACGCTTTATAAGACGTATCGTAAGAAACATGTTTTACTACGTAATCATGAACCGCCTTCACTTTTTCATGATCATCCATACCGACTTGAATAATAGAAGAAACGATCGCTTTCGCTTCTTTCATCACATACTCGGTTTGTTCTTTCGTTTCGCGATATGTAATATGTAGCGTAAACGTATAATTCCCGGGCGATCCAGATAGTGAGTATGAAACATTCGATCTATTATAATTTGTATACTCATTTTTATTTGCGACTTCTTTATATGCGGTGAAAAGTGTATTCATCACTTCTTTTGTATTACTATTTTTCGTTTTATATGGAAGTGTAATGTTCGTTTCGTACGCATTAATACGCGTTTGCACTTCATTTTTGAATGCTGTTAATAATGCCGCATCTCCTGTATCCTTTACATCAGTATTTTTAGATTTCAAAGTTTTATATAAAAACTGTGCATACTGTTCACGTGTTACTGTGCCATATGGTTCAAATTCCCCGTCGCCTGTACCATCTGCGATTCCGTTTGATTGCACCGCACTAATCGCATTTTCTGCCCAAAATGGACTTGGAACATCATTAAATGTATGTTTTTGTTTAGCAGAAAGATGAAAAGCATTTGTAAGAATTTGTGCCATTTCCGCACGACTCACA
Organism: Bacillus sp. P4_D3; assembly: GCF_056401855.1. Classification (NCBI taxonomy): domain Bacteria; kingdom Bacillati; phylum Bacillota; class Bacilli; order Caryophanales; family Bacillaceae; genus Bacillus; species Bacillus sp. P4_D3. The sequence goes on along the minus strand of NZ_JBFUIN010000031.1, from coordinate 11,081 downwards.
GAAGCTTTAGGTCTAAATCGGCCATTTTCATCACCTTTAAAAACCCCTAAATTCGTTAAAGTTAATACCTCTTCTGGAAACATTGTAGAATCTCGATTAATATCACCGTAAGGATTTTTAAACGTAGAGCCATCTTTTAATACGTAACGAGTTCCATCATTACTAAACGAACCGCCTTGCTTATTCGGCACTAGCACTCGATAAATTAAAGCTGCAACTTGCTCCCTCGTCGCAACATCTCCAAAACCAAATATCCCATTTCCATAACCTGAAATAATATTTTTGTCCGCTAAATCTTTAATCGCCGGATACGACCAATGCGATGTAGGCACATCAGAAAAAACGCCCGCTTCAGCAGCTTTCACATCACTGCCATTTGTATATAATAAAGCACCACCTATTAGTGATAATGATGTAATTGATTTTAATAGTTTTGTGTACATAATGCCTTCTCCCAATACGTCTTCTATTTTTTGTTATTTTTTGTCAAAAAATCTAAAAGAATATGACAAAACACATTATACAATCAAAAGTTTTCGGAGGATATACTGAATTTCAAAATATGCAAAAATTCATATTACTATAGGGATTCATACTGATATTATGCTATTTTACTTGCGAATATATAAATTAAGAAGAAAAATACTAATGTAACATTCATATACATATCTGTGTAATGATAATAAAGTTATTTAATTTTGATGTAAAAATATAAGAGCCGTTCTACAATAAAGTGAAACTTTAATCAGTGGGGGTTTTGTTCATCCCCCACTGATTATTAGCCCGCACCAATCGGGCTTTTACAGGCAGTTGATCCCCCACCTAACTTCTTTGCTTTTGCTGAATTTTGAGGTGGGGATCTTACTGCCCACAAATAGCGGGATAAAATGTAGAAAGGCTCTTATAAGTTGTTTGATTTTCTTCCAATTAAATGTGCTTGTGCTCAATACGTTCTATCTATTGGTAATAAGACGTTCATAATGACTCAAAAAGGGATTCTTGAAGGAGGGTTAGAATCAACACATACCGATTTAAATTTATTATTAGAACGTCAAGCTACACCATTAAAACAAGCATTAATACATTTATTAGCAAACACAAAATAGATGAATCAAATTCCTCAGCCGAAATCAAAYAATGAATTTTGYATCTTTCTTTTCTATGAACTGGTTCCTAAACTGCCCGTTTCTACAATAAAAATAGAGCTGTCCATAAGTCGGTTTCACCAACTTATGAGGCAGCTCCCTCTTAATTTCACCTTATTCTATCGATGAATCCAAACTGCACCTGCAGACTTGTCTTCAGCTTGACCTACTACTTCAAACTTCAATCCTAGTTTCGGCAACTTACGTCCTGCATCTGGAATAGCGCTGTTGATGTACTGCTTAGAATCATCAAATTTTGCAACTCCTGGTAATCCTTTATAGTCAAAGATACCGCGAGTTGGCGAATCTACTCTCCATGCTGGCGCTTGATCAAATGAGAATGCCGCATCGGCAATTTGATAACGCGTACTGCTCTTCACAGTCGGTTGTCCGTTTAATGTTCCTACGATTGCCTCTGGATGAGAATCTACTACTCCTAGGAATCCTTCACCTGGATGAACGCCTACCCAGTTATCTGTAAAGCTTTGATCCGCATACCATACAACCATTCCTGTATTAAATACTGGACCACGCGCATGTTGTAACGCCGTGTCAGAACCAGCGTAATTTCTCCACTCTACATAGTAGTTATTTTTTTTCTGTTCCAATCCGTTAGATACAGTAAATCCTTTTAACGTCATTGCTGGCTGGCCTTCTGCATCATCAGAGAAAACAACTTTGCCATCTACAGTTAATGCTGCATTATCTAACGCAAATCCTTTATAAGCTACTGCAATATCTGTTAAATACTCAAATTGCAGCTTTACTTTTTTCCCTTTGAATTGGCTTAAATCGTAAGTTTTATCAACCCACTTACCATCAGTTGTATCCGCGCCGCCTTTTACATCTTTTTCGCCCATTCTATCAATACGTGTCTTCGTTCCATCTTCTGCAATCGCATATACATCAAGGAAATCATACTTCGCTTCAAGTTCGTAGAATGCCTTATAATCGAACTTAGCATTCGTTGCATTTGTTAAATCAAATACTGGTGTCTCAAGTGTTGTATGAATGTCATTTCCTTTTGTACTGTAATAAAACTTCTTACCAAATGCCGATTCGATATTTTTGATATCTTTGTCTGGCAAGTTAACACGAACGATTCCTGGTCGTTTTGATTTTKTAACACTTTGATCTAAATATGTTGCAACACCGACTCCTGTGCGAAGTTTATCATAATCTACCTCAACGATATTCGCCCAGTTGCCCGTCATATTCTTTTGGAAAAACTCTTTATTTTGTGGTGAGAAACTTGTTGGCTCTGTTCCTGCAATTTTTCCAGCCCAGCTGCCGCCGCTCATAATAGACCATGACTCAACAGGTTCACCTTGTCCTGAATACTTTGTATCGTACTCATCTGGTAAGCCTAAATCATGACCATACTCATGCGCAAACACACCAACTGCTCCGTCCTCAGGCTCGATTGTATAATCGTATGCAGCCATCTTTCCGCCCCAATTTGAAACAGAAGATTTTGTGCCATCAATCGCATATGGTTTTGATCCAAGTTTTGAACGATGAGACCAAATCGCATCATCTTTCAATTTACCGCCGCCAGCTTCTTGACCCACGCCAGCATGTACAACCATTAAATGATCAATAATGCCATCTGGCTCGTTTTTATTTCCATCACCATTTTGATCATATTGATCGAATTGATCATAGTCTGCTAAATTAATTCCTTTTGCTACCGCTGCCTTTAATGCTTCTTTCACAAAATCACGTGGCCCTAAAGGACCTTTGTTATCATGGCCAGTACCCGCATCCGAACCGTAATCTGAAGCTTTCCCTGGAACAGTAAGCCATTCCGTTACAGTTCCATCAACTGTGTAGCTCCCGCCAGATTGTTCTTCATAAAATTGTTTAAATGTATTAATCTTCGATCCATCAAATAACGTAAATGGTTCATCACCAAATAACATTTTTTGATAATGTTCACGATTAAAGTCCTTAGAATACATGTATCCTGGCTCTTGATCAATATTGTTATGCTTAAAATCGCTAAATTCTACAAGTAAAACAAGTACTTTATCTTTTCGAACAGCACCGTTGTACTCTTCTTGCTTCGCTGGTGCAGTAGGTACTTTTCCATTTAATTTACTAGAATTCAATCCAGCACCTTGTCCAGCTGCTGGCCCTACTGTAGGCTGCTGCGCCTGTTCATTTTCCTTCATTTTTGCATCTTTTACTTTTTTCATAAAATCAGAAGCCTCTTGCGTAAGACTATCTCCTGTCAAGATTTCTTTACCAGGGTTTTCCCCTTTCTTTTTCTCAACATATTTTTCGACAGCCTTTGACGTCTCAGCTTGTGATGCAGATTGATCAATTACGCCCCGTTGTTTTAGTGCTTCTGCCAAACGCTCATCCGGTATTAAATGCTCATCTATTGGTAGAGATGGTGTTGGTGGTGTCTCAGCATAAGCTGCATGACTTCCAAAAGCAAAACTACTACTTAGTACTGCCGCTGTTGCTAAAACTGATAAAGGTTTTAACTTCTTATTCTTTTTCAATGTATTTCCTCCCCAGTGCCTGCGAATTATCATTTTTTTTGCCGATAGCAACATAATATTCTCTTTATAGAGAATATTCAATCTTTTTCAACAAATAAAATGTTGAGAAATATTTTTTTGTGCAGGGTGGAATGCGTAAAATAGCAAAATACAAAAGTTCTGCTGGTTTATGTTTTTTTTAGTTTTGCATATAACCATAAAGTGGGATCACTTGTTCTTTTATCTTGATAGCGATGGAGTAAAATGCTTATTTACAATACTAAGGAAATACAACATACAAACAGCCCAAGTTCCTCATTGGAACTTGGGCTGTTTGTTATTTGAATGAACACTTTCCATATGGATTCTTATAAGATTTTGAATCAGTTTATGTAGATTCACTTTACAAAAAGGCTGTTATTTGTTTTAAGTGCAATAGTCATACTTGCTCGATTCACTTATTTTTTGGCAATAAATAAGTGATCACCACCTAAGGAATCCTATTGAATTCCTTTTCTATTTATATTCTAATTACCCTTAGAATTATCAGAACATTATTGAAAAAGTTTTTTTCTTTCAATCTATCACACTTAATTTCTTGCTAGTATATACATACCAATATACAAATAAATTTGGAAGCTATCTCATTTTTCGACACACAACAACTCTATAATTACACACAAGAATACACTGAAAAATTAGCAATCAAGTTTTACGAAGAAAGCGACACTGTCAAAGCTAGTAAATACTTTTATATTAGTCATCAAGCTAAAGAAAAAACTTTCGAAAAAGGAGCGTTAAAATAATGAAAAAACTTTTTGGAACGATTTTAGGTTTATCACTTTCAGTTGCATTATCTATAGGGTTATCATTCTCTTCACAATCAGATTCTAAGAAACAAGTTGATTCGACTAAATCTAGTACAATTATGTACATGCAATCCAGCCACGGTGAATCCTGGTAATACAAAGAGTTTTTTATCCGTTAACATCATTAATTACGAAAAGGGCACTCCCTCAATGGAGTGCCCTTTTCGTAATTAATAGACAACATATAGCAGACTACTTATTAACTTCAGCCCATTTAACCTTGAACTCCGCATCGAAATCATTTGCGCAACACGTTCGAAAATATAAATCTATGATGTTAGAAACAGACTAATCGATCTGTTCTTGTTGTTTCAATTTCATACTAAAAAGGAATGTGTTGTATCATTTCGAAAACACGATTTATAACCAAGTCGATTTACTTCTATTATAAAGGAAATCGAGAAATGTATTTCCCAATAGAAGAACACGCCAAAATAAATACTAACCTAAAGAGGTGTTAATAACATGAAAAATGGTTCTGGTGCAAAAAGATAATAAAGCGCATAGATTCCTAACRGAATCGTATCTTATGCTGCAAGTCCAAACAATTGATGGATGAATTCTYTCTGATTTTGGACAGACTGGTCCCGTAAATCAACCTGTTCTTTTTTTATCATATGCATGGCTTCTACTCCAGAAAGAATGGATGTAGCTGTGTCAAAACATTTGAACCCTAGCATAGAACGAATTCGCTTCTTTATAAAGCGATGATCTTGTTCTACTATGTTATTCAAGTACTTTTGTTGTCTAAGTCGCATACGACCAGGTATGCTTTTTTCTTTTTTCAACTGTTCAATTGCTATAGGATAAGCTGGATTTTTATCGACTGTTATAACGCGAGGTTTTGAAACATGAAAAGAATGCAAAGCCTTTTTGAAAAAGCACTTTGCAGCCTTCCGGTCTCTTGTTTTGCTTAGGTAAAAATCGATTGTATTTCCTTTCGAATCAACAGCACGATACAGGTACATCCATTGACCTTTTACTTTGATATATGTTTCATCGACTCTCCATGAGTCATTTGTTTGTTTAAGGTGACGTCGGATTCGTTTGTCCAATTCAGGACCGTACTGATGAACCCAACGCATAATCGTTGTATGAGAAATGGATAAACCTCGTTCCTCCATCATTTCCACTAAATCACGAAAACTGAGGTTGTACCGTAGGTACCATCTTACTGTTAACAAAATAATATCAGGCTGATAATGCTTCCATTTGAATACATTTTCTTTTTCCATACCAATCACGCACCTTCTTTAGACTAGTAGTATCAGTATGTCCAAGATTTGTAGATTGATTGCAATTGTCCTGAAGTTTTTGCACCAGAACCGGATCTTTTAATATCCCTTTGGAAGTTGGTAACTTTTTCTAGTAATGAGCCCATTATTTTAACCTAGATAGCAAAATCCTTCTTGTATACATATGTAGCTTGTAACCATCTTATCGACATAATACATTTAATTCGTTCTTAATTCATGGATTACTTTCAAAAGACAAACAAAAATAATGAATACTTACAAATTAAAAAGGCAAGCATCAAAATGTGCTTGCCCTTTCTTCTAACGACGATGTTCCACAAGATCAATTACACCTAAAACAACGTGAGCTAAACCAAATCCAAATACTGTATTTGCAATCATCTTATTAGATCCACGAGTTTGCTTCAAGGCATAACCCGCAGCTGTAACTGCTGTACCTAATGTAGTCGGAATTAATCCTTCACGAATATTCATAGTAACGTCCTCCTAGTATCGCAGTTAGTAATCCTGCTTTAATACTTTAGAATTAAAGTACTAAAACAAGTATTAGTATTTTCCTGTCTTGTGAAAATATGTGGAGTTATTTTAAATAACTTCTTTTAATTATGATACAGCGTAACTAAAAATGTTAATGCGTAAGTTGTTTTAATACATTTACATGTTCCCTATCTTTATCTAAAATATCATGTATTAACATATGACTTTCTGGATCTAAATCACCTTGTACAATTTCTTCTGATATTTGAACGCCATAATAACCTTCGCCCTTTAACGCGCTACTTACAATTTCTTCAGTTGTATCTGGTGCTGTAAATTGACTTATCAAACCTTGAACAGAGCCAACGATTCCTTCATTATCAACCGGCACTCCTCCTAGATTTTGTATTCTTTCTGCTACTTCTAAGGCATGTTGTTTGTGATCTTGTTGTATTCTTTGAAATTCCTTTTTTATTTCTGGATCTTTTAACTTATCTATATAATGCTCATAGGCATGAATACCCATGTACTGCCCTTTTAGAAAGGCATTTAATGTATTGACTACACTCTGTTTTTCCATATCATCAATTCCTTTTTACGTTATCCTTTGACAGAAGTCAATGGATTATCCATATCGTGTGTGCCATACTATCAGTTAATTTTTTGTTATATCGTACCTCTAAATCCTCTCTCCTCTTTCACTCAGCTTGATATAAATATCATTTTTGTTTAATCAATTCCCATTAGGTTCATACTAACTTTTGTTTAAGAAATATGAGAAATGGAGATGGATTAAATATGGAATTTGAAGGTAGAAATTCTACAGAATCTGCACTTCTTCATTATAAGTATGGTTTGGGTTTATTTACTGAGAAGATGCCTAAACTAGCCGAAGAATTTAATTCCTTTACGGAAGAATGCTTTAAAGAAGGCACCTTATCAAAAAAGCAAAAGCAGTTAATTGCTTTAGGTATTAGCCTTTATTCTCAGGATGAATATTGTATTATTTATCACATTAAAGGATGTCTAGATCAAGGAGCTTCAGAACAGGAGATCTTTGAGACGGTGGGAGTGACAGCTGCATTTGGTGGTGGTGCTACTATGAGTCAGGCAGTAACTCTTGTACAAGAGTGTATACAAGAGTTACTGCAGTAATAGGACTATCATCATGAATTGAGGAATATATTTATCGAGTTCATGTGTTGCTATCTTTACACAATAAATAAAAAACAAAAAACTTGAGCGTGTGCGAAGTATACTCAAGTTTTTTGTTTTTATCCTTAATTCATACTGGCGGTACCCAAACAAAAGAATGGAGATAGTTAACAAATATCTGTTTTTATAGTTTATAGGTGAACATAACTATGATTTCACTTTACATATGTAAATTACTATTGAATATAAGCATATGTGATGCCGTAAGAATGCTACATTCTTCTTTATTGACCTATACTTATATTTTCCGCAATTTATTATGATATAGATGTTATTTAAAAGTATTTTGTACAAAATAAATAATTGGAATTTTTAGGGATATAGATATCGATAACCTCCATCGTTTTCTTAATTCACATAATTTTCAAATATAAAAACTCAGTATGCTAAGATTTGATATATAATGAAAGCAACCCGTAGTTAGAGTGTTTGCTCCGATTCAAATTATGAGATAGTTTGTTTAAACTTTTTTACATTATCTAAAAAAGAACTTGTAGTGATTCCTACAAGTTCTTTTTGTCGCTCTTACAAGCACAAAAGTAAACCTTTAAATATTGGTTTACTTTCATTCCCCTAAGAGATATTAGAAAGAATTGTACTTCAACTAGCCTTTTTATTTATTTTTCAATTCGGAACCTGTTTCTTTAAAATTTTTAATGAGAAATTCAATAAAATATCTACTTGCTATTGGTAATACCCTTTTGTCTTTATATGCCAAACTTATTGTGCGCGAAACTGGTGGCGAAATTGATTTTGTTACAATATTATACGGACACCTATCTAAGACAAGTTCCGGTAAAATTGATATACCAAGACCTTGTTCAATCATAGACATAATTGCATAATCGTCATGTATTCGGTATTGTATGTTAGGTTCAAGGGAATTTTGTTCAAAAATGGTTAACGCTTCATTTATTTCTCCCTCATTTAAAAGTATGTAAGACTCTTCCACTAATTCTTCCAATGAAACTTTATTTTTAGATGCTAAACAATGATTTGCTGGCAATACGGCAAGCATTTCATCTTCTTGTAGTGGAATGCTTGTTAAATTAGACACGGCATCTGGATTAACAAAGCCAAAATCTACAAATCCTTCTTTGATCCAATTACAAATAACTGTATATTCCCCTTGATATATATCAAACTGAACAGCTGGGTACTCTTTCTTAAAATTCCTTATTAAATACGGTAGCCAATGACATGCAACACTAGAAAATGTTCCAATTCGAATAAGCCCACTTTGTAATCCCCTCATCTCTTTGTGTTTCTCTAGCAATTCTCTATGTGAATTGCTGATATTTCTAATATACGGCAAAAACTCTTCGCCATCTGGTGTAAGGGTAATTCCAGTTCTTGATCGCAAGATAAGAGTTGTTGATAATTCTTTTTCTAATGAATTTACCATTTGACTAATTGCGGATTGGGTGTAGCCTAGTTCTTCAGCAGCTCTGGTAAAATTCCCTGTTTCAATTACTTTAATAAAAGCATGATATACATTCATTTAATCGCCCCTTGCATTAGAAATTCTAATAGTTGCATTATAAATATTCGTTTCACTAATGTAAATACAGATGATAACATATAGCTATCATTAAAACATGAAAGGATAAAAACAAATGACACAAAAACATGCTAATTTTCTATTAGCTACAGTCTCTATAGGTTGRGGGACATCTTATATTTTTATGAAAATTCTTGCGGATACAGTTTCTCCCTTTACAGTAGTAGCTTTACGATTTGGGATTGCATTTCTGATTATGATTTTAATAGCTAACAATAAATTAATTAATTTTAATATTAAATTATTATATTACAGCGCAATTGTTGGAATATTATTATGCGGGATTTTTATATCACTTATGTATGGAATGAAAACGACATCTGCTTCTTCAGCCGGTTTTTTAACAAGTACAACTGTAATATTAGTGCCTGTTTTACAAACACTAATTACAAGGAAACTACCACGAAAAGAGGTAATATGCGGAGTAATAACTGTTTCTATCGGTTTAGCACTCCTTACTATTAAAGATGATTTTACATTTGCACTGGGATCTCTATTTTGTTTGGTAGCTGCTTTTCTCTATGGCATACACATTATAGTTACAAACTATTTTGTTCAAAAAGTGGATGCACTTCAACTAGGAATTTTCCAACTTGGTTTTGCATTTCTATTTGCCCTCATAGGGAATTTCATATTTGAAACACCTGTACTACCCAACGGAGTAATAGAGTGGTCCGCAATACTTGGTTTAGCAATTATTTGCTCTGCTTATGGTTTTGTGATACAGCCAATTGCTCAAAAATATACTACTCCTGAAAGTACAGGATTTTTATTTTCTCTCGAACCAGTTTTTTCAGCAGTATTTGCCTTTATCTTTCTAAATGAAAACATGGGGGGCCAAGAATATTTAGGTGCTTTGCTCATTCTGTCCGGTGTATTAATTGCAAATACATCATTTAAAAAACAAATTGTATCAAAGGAGATGTAAGAATGAATATTTTAATTATCTACGCTCATCCAGAGCCGAAGTCTTTTAATGGAGCATTAAAGGACCTAGCTGTTTCAGAATTAACTTCTTTAGGCCATCAAGTCAAAGTATCAGATTTATATGCTATGAACTTCAAAGCTGTTGCCGATAGCAACGACTTTATCCAGCAGGAAAATAAAGAGTTCTTAAAATATGCAGTAGAACAAAAACAAGCAACTAAGACAAACAATTTTTCTGCCGATATTCAAGCGGAACAAGAAAAACTTCTTTGGGCAGACTTTGTTATTTTCCAATTCCCATTATGGTGGTATTCTACTCCTGCCATTTTGAAAGGGTGGTTTGATAGAGTATTTGCTTCTGGATTTATTTATTCAAGGGACGAAAGATATGATACAGGTAAACTGAAAGGCAGAAAAGCGATGTTGTCTACTACAACAGGTTCTCCTAAACATGCTTATACGCCATATGGGATGGATGGGGATATGCATGAGAAGATACTTTATCATATTAATCATGGCATGCTTTATTTTTCTGGTTTAGAGCCTGTTGAACCATTTATTGCCTGGACACCATCCCATAATGAAGAAGACCGAAAACGGTACTTAGAGGAATATAAAAAACGTTTACAAAACATTTCTGATATTCCTTCTATTCCGTATCACCCTTCTTCTCATTATGACGAAAATCATCAACTAAAGATGGAGTATAGGTAATACATTAGTAATCACTAAAAATAGTCAATTTCCTTTAAATGAAAAGAAAGTGAATGCTATACAAAACATGGTTATAGAGCATCCAAAATCGCCAGTAAATAAAGGAAATATTATTTGCAAATTAATTGAACACGGGCATATTGCACTCACTAAGCAAAGTTTTACAGAAACTCGGCATGGAAAGAAAACTAAAAAAGAGAAAACGGAGAAACAATATCATCAAATACTTAAAGATAAATTTAATATTTTTTAGAAAAACAACATGAAGAAAGTTAAGCATAAGCTTTTATAGCTCGCTGCTCTCTCGTTTGTAGAATAGTCAGGGGTACTTGTATTTTTCTCTTTTTTCTTAAACATGTTTACTATTTATAAATTAAATGTTAGTTTTACAAAACATACAAAATGTTAAACTTACAGAAGCCATTGAT
>NZ_JBFUIN010000030.1:0-25836 GCF_056401855.1 Bacillus sp. P4_D3 | reverse complement strand
GTGGTAAAATGGATACAGTTGTAACTACAATGACAAGTACGGAAGGTCAATTGAAAGAGCTTGAACAACAGGCATTAAAATTACAACAAATCGCTGAAAAAGAAGCGCAAGAAAAAGCTGCACAAGAAGCTGCTGCTCAAAAACAAGCAGAACAAGCTGCTAAAGAAGCACAAGCTCAACAAGCTGCGCCAGCACCAGCGCAAGCGCCTGCACAGCAAGCTGCTCCGGCGAACAATGCTGGACAAGCTCAAAAAGAAGAGCCTAAAAAAGAAGMACCTAAAAAAGAAAAGCCAGCACCAGCACCAGCTTCAAATGCGGGTGGCGTAATTGGTAAAGCACAACAATATTTAGGTATGCCATATGTTTGGGGAAGTGCATCTCCATCAAACGGTGGTTTTGACTGTAGTGGATTCATTTCATACGTATTTGGTGTAGGTCGTCAAGACGTTGCAGGTTACTGGAACTCAGTTTCTAAAGTAAGTAGCCCACAACCTGGAGATTTAGTATTCTTCCAAGGTACTTATAAAGCAGGTCCATCTCACATCGGTATTTACGTTGGTAACGACCAAATGATTCATGCTGGTGATAAAGGGATTGCTTACTCTAGCTTAAGCAGTAGCTACAACCAAAAACATTTCTTAGGTTACGGTCGATTATAGGATTTATAATTGAATAAAAAACGTGTATAAAGTCGATAGCTTACTATTTTATAAGTAGGTTATCGGCTTTTTTGAGTTTTTACGAGATAAAGAGAAGGATTTATAGTAGTGCTGGAGGTGGCTATTGATGATGTTAGCTGGTAGACAGTTATTGCTAGAAGAACTTTCTTCAGAGTTACAGGATAAATTGGATCATTTGAAAGAGAATCGAGACGTCGTTTGTGTACAAGGGGTAATTAAGAAATCTTCAAAATATATGTGCCAGCGCTGCGGAAATATAGAGCAGGGACTATTTGCATCGTTTCTATGCAAAAGGTGCAGTAAAGTATGCACGTATTGCCGGAAGTGCATAACGATGGGCAGGGTAAGTGAATGTGCTGTACTTGTTCGCGGGATTGCTGAAATAAGCGGAGAAAATTATTTGAATCCGTTACAGTGGGAAGGCGTTTTGTCTGCTGGTCAGGAGTTAGCTGCGCAAAGTGTCGTTGACGCTGTTAAGCAGAAAGAATCATTTTTTATTTGGGCGGTGTGCGGGGCTGGAAAAACAGAAATGTTGTTTCGCGGAATTGCAGAGGCACTACAAAAGGGAGAGAGAGTTTGTATTGCAACGCCGAGAACGGACGTTGTACTTGAATTAGCACCAAGATTACAAGAAGTGTTTCCAAATATAAATGTAGCTGCTTTATACGGAGGGAGTTTAGACCGAGAAAAAGATACGGCGTTAATCGTTGCAACTACACATCAATTGTTACGTTATTATAGGGCGTTCCATGTCATGATTGTAGATGAGATAGATGCTTTTCCGTATCATGCGGATAAGATGTTGCATTATGCAGTAAACGAAGCGATGAAAGAGGAGGCAGCACGTATTTATTTAACTGCAACTCCAGATGAAAAGTGGAAGCGTAAATTGCGGAATGGTAAGCAAAAAGGGGTTATTATTTCAGGACGTTATCATCGTCATCCATTGCCAGTCCCGATATTTCGGTGGTGCGGAAATTGGAAAAAGGGTCTTATGCGTAAAAAAATCCCTCGTGCTTTATTACAATGGTTAAATATGTACTTATCTAAACGATACCCCATTTTTCTATTTGTTCCTCATGTGCGATATGTAGAAGAAATTAGTCAGTTATTAAAATCATTAAACAATCAAATTGACGGTGTGCATGCAGAAGATCCGGCGAGAAAAGAGAAGGTAGCAGCTTTCAGAAAGGGAGAAATCCCTTTATTAGTTACAACGACAATTTTGGAACGAGGAGTAACTGTGAAAAATTTACAAGTGGCAGTTTTAGGAGCTGAGGAAGAAATATTTTCAGAAAGTGCTCTCGTTCAAATTGCAGGGCGTGCTGGCAGAAGCTCTGATGAACCGCATGGAGATGTCATCTATTTTCATTATGGAAAGACAGAGGCGATGGTGCGTGCGAAAAAACATATTCAAAGTATGAATAAGAATGCTAAAGAACAAGGATTGATAGATTGATGCATTGTCTACTTTGTGATGAGTATATTTCGTATGCGATTAGTTGGTACACTTTCTTTGTTAAGCTTCATAAAAAGTATATATGTGATAGATGTGAACAAAAACTTTCCTATATTATAGGGGATATTTGCAAGGAGTGTGGTCGGCCTTTAGAACTTGTACCAGCTGAATATAAAAACGGGGATATTTGTATGGACTGCATAAGGTGGACGAACGAGCAGAGGTTTCCGCCGCTCATAAATCGTTCGTTGTATGTGTATGATGAAGGGATGAAAGAAATATTAGCACAGTTTAAATTTCGAGGAGATGCTGAATTAGTGCATATTTTTCATCAGCCTTTTCGAAGTCTTTTTCAAAAAAATTTTGCGAATGTTTCAGTTGCCATTCCGGTCCCTCTTAGTGAAGAGCGGGAATACGAGCGTGGTTTTAATCAAGCGGAGTTACTAGCTTCTTGTTTGCCTATCAAAATGTTTTGTACATCATTAAGAAGAATAGAAACAGAAAAACAAAGTAAGAAGAAACGTAAAGAAAGGATATCGGGGGTTAATCCTTTTTATTTTCAGGGAGAAGAGATGTTTCATGAGCAACATGTTTTAATCGTGGATGATGTGTATACGACAGGAATTACTGTTAGGCAAATTGGAAGCCTTTTGTATGATCGAGGAGCGAGAGAAGTTTCTTGTTTGACGCTTTGTAGAGGTTAATATGTGAATGTCGAAAGGAATAATAAAAAGACGACAGATCTTCTTTGACTTACAGTCTTGTCATTCGTTATAGTCAAAATATGGGGCGGATGCCCTGATTTTAAGAGTGAAGGGAATGGAATGAACATGCAAGGACGAGTAAAGTGGTTCAATGCAGAAAAGGGATTTGGGTTTATTGAGCGTGAAGATGGTGATGATGTGTTTGTTCATTTTTCTGCTATTCAACAAGAGGGGTATAAGTCGTTAGAAGAAGGTCAACAAGTGGAGTTTGATATTGTTGATGGAGCACGTGGACCACAAGCGGCTAATGTTGTGAAACTGTAAAAATTAAGTTTTTGGAAAAGATAGAGCTGTATTTTTAGCAGCATTATATAGATGGTGAAAGCTCTTGCTCGTACCAAGGGCTTTTTTGTTGTGAAGAAGTTGTCAAAAAGTTGTTTCTTTTCTGTAACCAATTGTCCACAGTTACATTCGTTATTCACGATGTTAATAGGATAAAATAAAGATAGAAACGATGCATCTTTTCATTTCAACAAAAAACGATAAAAAAATCGCAATTCCACTAATTTTTTTAAAAAAGTTAGAAGGAGTTTTTAAGCCAATGTCGAAATTATAGTACATAGGCTTGAAAGGAGGAATTCATCTATGAAATTCAACATTCGTGGTGAAAATATTGAAGTAACTCCAGCATTAGGGGAATATGTAGAAAAAAAACTAAGTAAATTAGAGCGTTATTTTGATACATTCCCAGAGATTAAAGTTAATTTAAAGGTATACTCTGACAAGCAACGTATCGAGGTGACAATTCCATTTACAGATTTATTACTTCGTGCAGAAGAAACAAATAGCGATATGTACGCTGCGATTGATTTAGTAGTTGATAAAATTGAGCGACAAATTCGTAAACATAAAACAAAAGTAAACCGTAAATTACGTGAAAAGGGTTCTGTGAAAACTAACTTTATCCTTCCAGAAGCAGTAGCTGTTCTGGATGCGGTAGAAGAGGATGAATTAGAACTTGTACGTACAAAACGATTCGATTTAAAACCGATGGACGTTGAAGAAGCGATCTTACAAATGGATATGCTAGGACATAGTTTCTTCGTCTTCACAAATGCTGATACAAATGAAACTAATGTTGTATATGGCCGTAAAGACGGGAAATATGGTTTAATCGAAACTAAATAATAATTCGAAAGCGCAGCCAGAAGAGGCTGCGCTTTTATATATATATTTTTTTTATATATTTTTATTTTTGTATTTCGTAATGGGATTTAGAAGTCATGTCTTGTAACGGTCAATTGTATTACTATTCCAAAAGGATCTCGCACAATGGCATAACCAGGGCTGAAGGAGTTTTTTTCAAAAGGTGTTAAAATATAAACCTCATCATGTTGAATTAGATTATGATAGAGTGCTTCAATGGCCTGGAAATCTTTAGATTGAATACATAAAGATGAGCTATTACTTAATTGCCAAGGGCGTGTGGAATCCACTGCCTGTTCTGCAATCATAATTTTATTAGTGCCAATTTGTAAAACAGAATGGGTAATATAATGTTCTTGGCTTTCTTTATACGTGAAATTCGGATCTATTTCTTTCATTTCTTTATAATTCTTTTTAAATAAAACTTTTGCGTCTAAATACTGTTCGTAAAATGCAATTGCTTTAGCACCTTGCCCATTTAATGATAAAAAAGGGATTACTTCAAAGTTCATTGTATTGCCTCCTTCATATATGTTTACACTTATTACTATACAAATATAAGGTGCCAACATACGACACCTATAGGGAGAATTTATGAAAAAAGTTGAACGTTTAAATCAGATGCTACGTTTTATTAATCAAAAACAAATATTCACATTGAAAGATTTAATGGATGAATTTCAAATTTCAAAAAGGACAGCTTTACGTGATATTGCATCATTAGAGGAAATGGGTGTACCTCTTTTTGCAGAGTATGGTCGGTATGGAGGGTATCGTTTAATAAAAACGATGACATTACCACCGATTTCATTTACAAATCATGAAGTTTTTGCACTTTATTTTGCAATGCAAGCACTAAGTAGTTTTGTAAGTATTCCCTTTCAAATCTCGTTTCGTTCCATCAATAAGAAATTTTTAGATAGTGTTTCGTCAAAACAGCGTGAGCAAATTGAAAACTTGCAAAAAAGAGTGTCCTTTTTTCATTTGGAACAAGCACATGAATGTGGTTATCTAGAAGAGATTTTGTTAGCTGCTGTTCAAAATAGGGCTTTAACTATAAACTATGTAACGCCGAAACAAACGACAATGCGCCGTATTCAGCCGATTTCGATTTATGCAATGAAAGGTTATTGGTATTGCCAGGCTTACGATTTAGATAAATCGGCTTATCGAGTGTTTCGCTGTGATCGTATTAGGTCATTAGAAATGGTAGGTGCTCAGGATAGTCTGGATTTGGAAAACATAAATATACATAACGCACATAGTCTTTGGAAGGCAACTGAACAAGCTATTCAATTTAAATGCTCAATTACTGCGAGGGGGATAGAGATATTCAAGCAACAACAATATCCTTCGATGAAATTATGGGAAGAACACGAAGATACATACTTAATAGGAACTTATGAGCCTGCTGAAATCAACTTTATCATCTCGTATCTATCTAGTTTTGGTAAAACTATAAAAATAATTGAGCCATCTTCTTTAAAAGAGAACTTGAAAGAATACTACTTAGATTTAATACAAAATTTGTAATATGAATTTGAAATATTAGTTTGTTGGAACAAATTAAATGAAAAATTTTTCTGAATCTAAGGCTCGACACTTGGACGATTGTTGTCATAGTTACAAGACAAGTGTTACAATTATCATTAGGTTTATACATTTTAGGTTTTTTAATTAGGAGAAAAATTGGCATAACATAAATTTGATTTTTATAACGACTGATTGTAAAGAGAAAAAGAAAGCAATCGGAAGTTTTATTTTAATAAAAGAGGAGCGTATTTCCTATGATCGGTATTTTAAAAAAGGTATTTGATGTCAACCAACGCCAAATTAAACGTATGCAGAAGACAGTGGAGCAAATTGATGCATTAGAATCATCTATTAAGCCGCTAACTGATGAACAATTAAAAGGAAAGACGATTGAATTTAAAGAACGTCTAACAAAAGGTGAGACAGTAGATGATCTACTTCCTGAAGCTTTTGCGGTTGTTCGTGAAGCAGCAAATCGTGTTCTTGGAATGCGTCCATATGGCGTACAGCTAATGGGTGGTATCGCCTTACATGAAGGAAATATCTCTGAGATGAAAACAGGTGAAGGTAAAACGTTAACATCTACTTTACCGGTATATTTAAACGCATTAACAGGAAAAGGTGTTCATGTTGTTACAGTCAATGAATACTTAGCACAACGTGATGCAAGTGAAATGGGACAACTTCATGAGTTCCTTGGTCTAACTGTAGGGATTAACTTAAATAGTATGTCACGTGAAGAGAAAAAAGCTGCTTATGCTGCTGATATTACGTATAGCACAAATAACGAGCTTGGATTCGATTACTTACGTGACAACATGGTGTTATATAGAGAGCAGTGCGTTCAGCGTCCACTTAATTTTGCTATCATCGATGAAGTCGATTCCATTTTAGTCGATGAAGCACGTACGCCGCTTATTATTTCTGGGCAAGCTCAAAAATCAACAGAGCTATACATGTTTGCAAATGCATTCGTTCGTACATTAGAAAATGAAAAAGAATATTCATTTGATGTGAAAACGAAAAATGTAATGTTAACTGAAGATGGTATTACGAAAGCAGAGAAAGCTTTCCATATTGAAAACTTATTTGATTTAAAACATGTAGCACTTCTTCACCATATTAATCAGGGGCTTCGTGCACATGTTGTTATGCACCTTGATACAGATTATGTTGTACAAGAAGGCGAAATCGTAATCGTAGACCAATTCACTGGTCGTCTTATGAAAGGTCGTCGTTATAGCGAAGGTTTACACCAAGCTATTGAAGCAAAAGAAGGCGTAGAAATTCAAAATGAAAGTATGACGCTTGCAACAATTACGTTCCAGAACTACTTCCGTATGTACGAAAAATTATCGGGTATGACTGGTACAGCGAAAACGGAAGAAGAAGAATTCCGTAGTATTTACAATATGAATGTTATCGTAATTCCAACGAATAAAGATATTATTCGTGATGACCGTGCTGATTTAATCTTCAAATCAATGGAAGGTAAATTCAATGCAGTTGTTGAGGATATTGTAAATCGTCATAAGCAAGGGCAACCTATTCTTGTTGGTACAGTTGCAATTGAAACATCAGAGCTTATTTCAAAAATGTTAACACGTAAAGGTGTACGTCATAATATCTTAAACGCAAAAAACCATGCGCGTGAAGCAGATATCATTGCAGAAGCTGGTATGAAAGGCGCTGTAACAATTGCGACGAATATGGCTGGTCGTGGTACGGATATTAAGTTAGGCGACGATATTAGAAATGTTGGCCTAGCAGTTATCGGTACAGAGCGTCACGAAAGTCGTCGTATTGATAATCAGTTACGTGGTCGTTCTGGTCGTCAAGGAGACCCTGGTGTAACACAGTTCTACTTATCAATGGAAGATGAACTGATGCGCCGCTTCGGTTCTGACAATATGAAAGCGATGATGGATCGCCTTGGTATGGATGATTCACAGCCAATCGAAAGTAAAATGGTTTCTCGTGCGGTAGAATCTGCACAAAAACGTGTAGAAGGAAATAACTATGATGCACGTAAACAGCTATTGCAATACGACGATGTACTCCGTCAACAACGTGAAGTAATTTATAAACAGCGTCAAGAAGTAATGGATTCAGAGAACTTACGCAGCATTATTGAAGGTATGATGAAATCTACGATAGAACGTGCTGTTGCACTTCATACGCAAGAAGAAATCGAAGAAGATTGGAGCATTAAAGGTCTTGTCGATTACTTAAATACAAACCTTCTTGAAGAAGGAGATGTAAAAGAAGAAGAGTTACGTCGCCTTGCTCCAGAAGAAATGAGCGAATCAATTATCGCGAAATTGTTAGAGCGTTATAATGAAAGAGAGAAGCTTCTACCTGAAGAGCAGACGCGTGAATTCGAAAAGGTTGTTGTATTCCGTGTTGTAGATACGAAATGGACAGATCATATCGATGCAATGGATCACCTTCGTGAAGGTATTCATTTACGTGCTTACGGACAAATTGATCCACTTCGTGAATACCAAATGGAAGGATTCGCAATGTTCGAGTCGATGATCGCTTCTATTGAAGAGGAAATCTCTCGTTACATTATGAAAGCTGAAATTGAGCAAAACTTAGAGCGTCAAGAAGTTGTTCAAGGTGAAGCTGTTCATCCATCAAGCGATGGTGAAGACGCGAAGAAAAAACCGGTTGTAAAAGGTGACCAAATGGGACGCAACGATTTATGTAAATGCGGTAGTGGCAAGAAATATAAAAACTGTTGTGGCATTGGGCAGTAATAGGGAACTGTAGTTCAGTCTGCTTTGCAAACTTTTACATCAAAAATGTATAATGAAAAGGTTTAAACTCTCTCCGTAATAAGCGGAGAGAGTTTCCCTTGTTTTCATATGAAAGTAACAGCAATTACATAGAGGTGAAGGAAATGGAATTAGTAGAAATTAGGCAAGAATTAGAGAAAATGGCTAAGAGATTAGCGGCTTTTAGGGGGTCTCTTTGACCTCCCTACTAAGGAAAAACAAATTGCAGAATTAGAAGAAACGATGATGGGCGCTGGATTTTGGGATGACCAACAAGGCGCACAAGCTGTAATTAATGAAGCGAATGCGCTGAAAGATATGGTTGGAAGGTTCCGTCAGTTAGATGAGACGTTCGAAAACTTAGAAATGACGCATGACCTACTTAAAGAAGAGTATGATGAAGATTTACATGAGGAATTAGAATCCGAAGTGAAAACTTTAATTCAAGAAATGAATGAGTACGAGCTTCAGTTACTATTAAGCGATCCTTATGATAAAAATAACGCTATTTTAGAATTACACCCAGGTGCAGGTGGAACAGAGTCACAAGACTGGGGTTCTATGTTATTACGTATGTACACACGCTGGGCTGAGAAACGTGGGTTTAAAGTAGAAACGGTTGACTACTTACCGGGCGATGAAGCTGGTATTAAGAGTGTTACATTATTAATTAAAGGTCATAACGCTTACGGTTACTTGAAAGCGGAGAAAGGTGTACATCGTCTTGTACGTATTTCACCGTTCGATTCTTCAGGTCGTCGTCATACATCGTTCGTATCTTGTGAAGTTGTACCTGAATTCAATGATGAAGTTGAAATTGAAGTGCGTACAGAAGATTTGAAAATAGATACGTATCGTGCAAGTGGGGCAGGCGGACAGCATGTTAATACGACAGATTCAGCAGTTCGTATAACGCATCTACCAACAAATACGGTTGTGACATGTCAGTCAGAGCGTTCTCAAATTAAAAACCGTGAACATGCGATGAAAATGCTGAAAGCGAAATTATATCAAAAGAAATTAGAAGAACAACAAGCACAATTAGATGAGATTCGCGGAGAGCAAAAAGAAATTGGATGGGGCAGCCAAATCCGTTCTTACGTATTCCATCCGTATTCTCTTGTGAAAGACCATCGTACAAATACAGAAGTTGGTAACGTACAAGCAGTTATGGATGGGGAAATTAATCCGTTTATTGATGCGTATTTACGTTCTCGTATTTAATAAGAGAAAAAGCCAACAGAATTGTTGGCACATGTTGAGGTCCAAGAGGATATAAAGAGGCTTATCTTATTTATATTGATGAAATAAAGAGGAAGAGAAGTTGGAGGCGACAACTTCTCTTTTTGATGAGATTACATGTAGAATACAATGCCGTATATTGTTTTGTAAAAAGTAGAGAATAGTAAAACAGAGCGATAATAGGGTAGGGCTTTATATAGGGATTCTCATTTTTGGTTTGGAGAAAAAGGCTCTTTATAGAACTTTTTAAGGTGTTCACAGAATTGAAACAATTTATGAAAGCTTATTTTATTAGGCTTCTCACTATATTTGTGAAAAATATGAAATATACCTTAGTTTTTCTATATAAAGATAATGCTTATAATGAATATTGAATGTGTTATGAAAACTATTGCCTAGTTATGAATGAAAAGAATATCAACAATGGGGAGCGATGGAAGTGAAAAAGAAATTGTTGGCTATTGCGTTAGGGACATCAGTCGTTTTTGCTTTAGGAGCATGTGGAAATAAAGAAGAGAGTAAGTCTTCGAATCAGTCTGCAAGTACAGATAGTGCAGAACAAATTTTCCAAAGAAGTTGTGCTGGTTGTCACGCGAAAGATTTAGCAGGAGCAACTGGACCTGATTTAAGAAAAGTAGGCAGTAAGTATGACGCTGCAGATATCGAAGAAATTATTAAAAAAGGTCGCGGCTCAATGTCACCTGGACTTATTCAAGGTGAAGACGCAAAAAAAGTAGCTGAATGGTTAGCGGAGCATAAATAAGAAACGTAACTAATAAACGAGCTGATTGTATAACTTGACCGAAAAGTGCTTCGAGTTAAGTAATTACATGAGCTCGTTTACCTTTTGTTGGGATGTAACATAACTGTAACAAAATTGTATCCGAACTGGAAACCGATTGATGTTACAATGGGGTTTGTAGAATTTTGATGAAATATATTACATAGAGTAGCATTGCTAATAAAAAGCATGTATGGAAGCTACCTTCAACAAGAATGGTCGAGCGAAAATAAAGGTTTTTCTTTTATTTTCAAATGTACAGAAAAGTATTTCGAAAAAAATCATTAAGTATTGGGTGATAAATAATGATAAAAATGACGAATGTTTATAAGGAGTACCCAAATGGTATGAAAGCCATTGCTGGTCTCACAGTTAACATTAAACAAGGTGAATTTGTATACGTAGTTGGACCGAGTGGAGCCGGAAAATCTACATTTATTAAAATGATGTATCGTGAAGAGAAGCCATCTACAGGATCAATTAATGTAAATGGACTTGTAATTGAAACATTAGCAGAAAGAGATGTTCCATATTTCCGTCGTCAATTAGGCGTAATTTTCCAAGATTTTAAATTGCTACCTAAATTAACGGTATATGAGAATGTTGCGTTTGCTTTAGAAGTAATTGAAGAAGAACGAGATGCGATTCGTGAACGTGTTACAGAAGTGTTAGGTCTTGTAGGTCTAGATGATCGTGCAGATGCACTTCCAGGCGAACTTTCAGGCGGAGAGCAACAACGTGTGGCGATTGCAAGAGCGATTGTAAATAGACCAAAGGTTGTAATTGCTGATGAGCCAACAGGTAACTTAGATATTGAAACAGCGCTTGATATTATGAGTATTTTTAAACGTATTAATGAGCGTGGTACAACGATTGTTATGGCGACACATAACGCAGATATCGTAAATACAATTCGTCATCGTGTAATTGCAATTGAAGGCGGAAAAATTGTTCGAGACGAGATTGAGGGAGGATACGGATATGAAGGCTAAAACCCTTAGTCGACATTTGCGAGAAGGTGTGAAAAATCTATCCCGTAACGGATGGATGACATTTGCTTCTGTAAGTGCAGTAACAGTTACGTTATTACTTGTAGGTGTCTTTTTGGCAGCTATTATGAATATGAACCATTTTGCGACGAAAGTAGAGCAAGATGTAGAAATTCGTGTGCATATTGATCCAGCAGCAAAAGAAGCTGATCAAAAGAAATTAGAAGAAGATATGAGTAAAATTGCGAAAGTAGATTCTATTAAATATTCTTCTAAAGAAGAAGAGTTGAAACGTTTAATTAAAAGCTTAGGCGATAGCGGGAAAACGTTCGAGTTATTTGAGCAAGATAACCCACTGAAAGATGTATTTGTTATAAAGGCGAAAGAACCAACAGATACAGCGGCGATTGCAAAAAAGATTGAGAAAATGCAGTTTGTAAGTAATGTTCAATACGGTAAAGGTCAAGTTGAAAAATTATTTGATACTGTAAAAACTGGTCGTAACATCGGGATTGCGTTAATTGCTGGTCTTCTATTCACAGCGATGTTCTTAATCTCTAACACAATTAAAATTACAATTTATGCTCGTAGTACTGAGATTGAAATTATGAAACTTGTTGGTGCAACAAACTGGTTTATTCGTTGGCCGTTCTTGTTAGAGGGATTATTCCTAGGAGTATTAGGATCAATTATTCCAATTGGCCTAATTTTAGTTATATATAATTCATTGCAAGGTGTGTTTAATGAAAAACTTGGCGGAACAATTTTCGAGCTTCTACCATACAACCCATTCGTATTCCAATTAGCTGGTTTATTAGTGTTAATCGGTGCATTAATCGGTATGTGGGGAAGTGTAATGTCAATTCGTCGCTTCTTAAAAGTATAAAAAGTTGCAAACATAATTCGTACAAGCTTATCATATAGTAGAAATAGGTAAAGGCATCACACATCGTGTGATGCCTTTTGCTACACCACCTGTGTGTTCTGGAAAGGGGAATTCCGCATTGAAACGTAGAGTTGCAATTATTGGAATGGTTGTTGCATTTTTAATTGGTGCTGGCGGGATGTTTGGTGGTATGTACTGGCTTGGGATAAACCCAGCATATGTAACGCAAACAGTATCGAATGGTAATGCTGGCACAGCGCAAGGGAATTTGGCAAAGATTAATGAGGCGTATGCACTAATTGATTCACGTTATGTGGAAGACGTGAAAGACGACAAATTAGTCGAAGGTGCGATACAGGGAATGTTGTCTACGCTGAAGGACCCTTATTCCACGTATATGGATAAAGAAACGGCAAAACAGTTTAGTCAGTCACTAGATCCTGAACTTGAAGGGATTGGAGCTGAAGTAAACAAGACGGACGGTAAGCTTATTATCGTATCGCCAATTAAAGGTTCACCAGCAGAAAAGATAGGAATTAAACCGAATGACCAAATTTTATCTGTAGATGGAAATAGTGTGAAAGATTTATCACGTGAAGAAGCAGTATTAAAAATTCGTGGTAAAAAAGGAACGACTGTTGCAATTGAAATTAAGCGCGCAGGAGTGGCTGATCCGATAGAATTTAAAATTAAGCGAGAAAAGATTCCGATTTTCACTGTATTTAGTTCCGTAAAGCAAGAGAGCGGAAAAGACATCGGTTATATGCAAATTACTTCTTTTGCTGAAAATACTGCGAAAGAATTTAAGGATCAGTTAAAAGAGTTAGAGAAGAAACATATAACAGGCTTAGTTATTGACGTACGTGGCAATCCTGGTGGCTATTTAAATAGTGTAGAAGACATACTAGGAGACATCATGACAGATAAAAAGCCAATGCTACAAGTAGAACAGCGAAATGGTGAGAAGAAGAAATTCTCTACGGAACTGAAAGAAAGAAAGCCATATCCAATTTCAGTATTAATTGATAATGGAAGTGCTTCTGCTTCAGAGATTTTAGCGGGTGCGCTGAAAGAGGGAGAAGGATACGATTTAATTGGTGAAAAAACGTTTGGTAAAGGTACTGTCCAACAAGCTGTTCCATTTAAAGATGGTAGCAATATTAAATTAACAATGTTTAAATGGTTAACACCAGATGGCAATTGGATTCATAAAAAAGGAATCGCGCCAACTGTAGAAGTGAAGCAACCTGATTATTATCATGCGACACCAATTCAAATTGAAAAGACACTTTCATACAATTCAAATGATGTACAAGTAAAACATGCGCAAGAAATGCTTAAGAGCTTAGGCTATGTACCAGGACGTGAAGATGGGTACTTTAGCAAAGAGACAGAATCAGCACTAAAAGCATTCCAAAATGCGAATGAGATGGAAGCAACAGGACAACTCGATAAAAAGACAGCTGAAGCGCTTCAAACTAAAATTATTGAAAAAATCCGTTCTGGAGAAAATGATTTACAATTACAGACAGCATTGAAATTAATAGCGAAATAAGAAAGAATACAGGCACTTTGATGCCTGTATTTTTTATGTGTTAAACAAACATTTCTTTAGTTATGATAAGATAAAAAGAAAAAATGATATAAATGGTGGTGAATGAATTCGTGGAGGCATGGCTTTTTGAAATACTACGAGCAGTTGGACGTTTTTTCTTACACCCTGCTGTCTATGTATTTTTAATTAGTAGTATCTTCGTTGGATACTTACGTATATTACGAGAACGAAAAGATTTTTCTTTTAAAGTATATGATATTTGGTTTGAACTACGAACAACTCTATTTGCAGGTATTGGATACGGATTAATCGTATCTATTATTACGATTGGACTCGGGCTAGTTGTTTCAAAAGCGAGTTTATGGGCAATTTTACTTTGGACGTTATTATTTGGATTAACTGCTATGTATCGATATTTATCTGTAGCTTATACTTTCGGAATCGCTATTGCACTCGTGTTGTTATCGTCTAAGATGCCAGTTTCCTTCTTACAGCTTGGAGAAGGTGAAGAGGGTACGATTGTATCCCTTGCTATTTTACTAGGCGTTATGCTCGTTGTAGAGGGGTTATTAATCTCTAAAAATGCGGTTCGCTATTCTACGCCAAAAATTAACAAAGGTAAGCGTGGGCTACGAATTGGACTACATGAATCAAATCGTCTATGGCTTGTACCAGTATTTATTCTTATACCAGGAGATGCGGTGACAGGATTTATTTCTTGGTGGCCTGTCGTTTCAATAGGTTCGACTACATACTCTTTATTCCTCGTACCATTTCTAATTGGATTTATGAGAAAAGTTAGAAGTTATGAGCCGACGGAAGCTTTATTATTTACAGGAAGACGTGTCTATGGATTAGCGGGGCTCGTACTCGTTTTGGGTATCGCAAGTTACTGGTGGCACGTACTCGCAATTATCGCGATGGGAGTCGCAATGCTTGGACGCTTTACAATCTCGATGCAAGAGAAAATTGCAGACGAGAAAAGACCAGCATACTTTGCCGCACGTAATGATGGACTTGTTGTGTTAGATACAATTCCTAATACAATTGGGGCAGAGATGAATTTAAAGCCTGGAGAAGTTATTACGAAAGTAAATGGAGTCATTCCAAGAAGTACCGAAGAGTTTTATGACGCGCTTCAAACGAAGACGACAGGGGCGTTTTGTAAATTAGAAGTAGTAGATACAAATGGTGAGCTTCGTCTTGCTCAAACGGCGTTATATGCTGGGGGACATCATGAATTAGGTGTTGTGTTTGTCCAGCAAGAGCATGAGTGGGATTCGGAAGCGATGTAATCATTAAAATGAAACGAAAGAAGAGGCTGTATAACATTGTAGTTATACAGCCTCTTCTTTTTTGTTACAATTTACGGTTTTACTTGAGCATAATGTTGTGCAACAAACTCGCGAAACGTTTGTGCAGCAAGTGATAAGTAGTGTTTTTCATTCCACACTAAATGAGGCGTCCATTGGCAAACGGGCTCTTCAATATGGAGAAGCGTCAGTGGGGGTAATTCCTTTTTTGCTGCAATTGGTAAAAAGGCAATACCAAGACCGGTGCGTACTAAGCCGCTGATGGCTGCAGGTTCATCCCCTTCACATACGACATTGGGCGTAAACCCAGCCCGCCTGCAGAACTTGTCTGTAATTTCACGGAAGCTGTATCCTGGTTTTAGGGAGATGAACGGATCATCTGCTACTTCACTTAGCTTGATACGGTGGCGATTTTTGAGACGATGTGTACTCGGCACAGCTAGTACAATCTCTTCGGTCATTAATGGAAGACTATAGATTCCTAGTCGATCAATAGGTGAAGGAGTAAGACAAAAGTCGATTTCGCCTTTTTCAAGAAGTTGAACTTTCAATTCTTCTGTGGATGCTTGCGTTATGCGGAAGTTAATGTGTGGATATAAGTCTAGAAAAGGTGCTAGTAATTCAGATACTCGATTTAAGGTCGTAGTAGCTATTAAAACACTTCCACGTTCTAATCCAGCCATGTCTGTAACTTGTCGTTTGCCTACTTCTAGTGCCTCAAGGGCTGTATCTACTTGCTTGAGAAAAGCTTTTCCGAAAGTGTTTAGGCGAATTTGCCTTCCGATTCGATCGAATAAGGGAATTCCTAACTCTTCTTCTAATCGAGCGATAGTAACACTTAAAGCTGGTTGGGAGATATGAAGTTCCTGTGCCGCTTTTGTTATATGTTCCGTACGAGCGACTGTCTTAAAATACTTGAGCTGCAGTAATTCCATAAAATGTGTCCACCTTCTCTTATATACTCAAAGTTATTAATATGATAGTTATTTTATATTTTTGTTTATCAACAATCAATTTTATAATATGAGTGTGAAAAGAAACATTATAAAAAGTTAAATGAGGTGGATGATTTTTGGATATTCAAAAATATTTAGAACATATTCAATCTGAAAAAAGAGAGGTAAGTTTCTCTTACTTATCTCATCTTCAAAAACAACATGTACTCAACGTTCATTTTGAGAATCTTGATATTCTGGCAAGAAAACCGCTATCTTTGCGTGAAGAAGATTTGTATCAAAAAATTGTTCATGCGAAACAGGGTGGCGTGTGCTACGAGTTAAACGGAATATTTTATTTTCTGCTAAAAGAATTAGGTTTTGACCCGTATCTTATGGCAGGAACTGTATATGTAAGAGAAGGAATTTGGGCTCTTGAAAATGCTCACTTATTCATAATCGTACCAATTGATAATAAAGAATACTTGGTGGATGTAGGTATGGGCGGTAATTCGCCACGAATTCCTGTTCCGCTGAATGGAGAGGAAGTTGTAGATAGTGATGGCCTTTACCGAGTAAATAAAGATGAAACAACATCGTTTTATTATTTGCAAAAAAAGACTGATGATGAATGGGAGATTCTATATCGATTTGAGCAGCCTTCCCATAAATGGAACTTGGAGAACATTCATCCAATCTGTGTCTTAACTGAAACAGCTCCAGAATCAATGTTCAACAAGATGTATTTCCTTTCAAGAGTGACAGAAAATGGGCGTATCACTTTGTTAGGAGACACGCTAATTATGGTTGATGGAAAAGAAAAAACAAAAGAAAAACTAGAAAAACATGAGATTGAAGAAACTGTTCGTCGCTATTTTCAAATCCAAATGTAGTGGGGAAACTTTAGGGAGGGTTAATATATAACTTTAGATCTACAAGTTAAACTGTTTATTGCACAGTGGGAAATAAACGGATAAGAACTTAGAAAAGCAAAGGGTGTATCGAAGGTATTACAAGTTTCGAATTGTTTAAAAGATGTATTTGTGAAAAAATAGAAGGACCGCACGTTATAAGTGGGCACATTTATTTGAATACGATAAGTAATATATATAAATGAAGCCTAATTTCTCATTGATATAAATGAGGGATTAGGCTTTTTTAGATTTGCTCACTTTTTTAGTTTCATAGACGGATAACTTGAATAATTATTTGATAATGGTTATCATTTAGAGAGTCTTTTAATTTGGAAAAGGGAGGAAAGATATGTTACGTAAATTTTTTTCTTACTATAAACCGTATAAAGGTTTATTCATACTTGATTTTTCCTGTGCAGTTATCGCAGGCTTACTCGAACTTGGTTTCCCGCTTATCGTAAATCAATTTATTGATAAGTTATTACCAGGACAAAACTGGACGCTTATTTTATGGGCTTGTTTCGGTTTATTCGCAGTTTATGTGTTAAATGCAGGTTTGCAATATGTCGTTACATATTGGGGGCATATGCTTGGTATTAACATTGAAACAGATATGAGACAGAAATTATTTGATCACATTCAAAAGCTATCATTCAGATTTTTTGATAATAATAAAACAGGTCATTTAATTTCACGTCTTACAAACGATTTAATGGAAATTGGGGAAATTGCTCACCACGGACCAGAAGATTTATTCATTGCCATTATGACTTTAGTCGGAGCATTTTCATTTATGATGATGATTAACTGGAAGTTAGCACTTCTAACATTCTTCGTAATCCCGTTCTTATTATGGTTGGCACTTTACTTCAACAAAAAAATGACAGGTACGTTTAGACGTTTATTCTCAGACGTTGCTGATTTCAATGCATGTATTGAGAACAATGTTGGTGGTATCCGCGTTGTACAAGCATTCGGAAATGAAAAGTTTGAGAAAGAGCAATTTGCTGTAAATAATGCTCGTTTCCGTACAACAAAATTAATGGCGTATAAAATTATGGCGTTAAATTCATCTATTAGTTATATGCTGATGCGTCTTGTAACACTCTTTGTATTAATATGTGGTACATGGTTCGTACTGCAAGGTGAATTAACGTACGGTGGATTTATTGGATTCGTTTTGTTAACGAACATTTTCTTCCGCCCAATTGAAAAAATTAATGCGGTTATTGAAAGTTATCCGAAAGGAATCGCTGGTTTTAAAAGATATGTAGAACTTCTGGAAACAGAGCCAGATATTGTAGATTCTAAAGATGCAATAGAAGTTAAACATGTACACGGCGATATTCAATACAGTAACATCACGTTCGGATATGAAAATAAAGAGCCGATTTTAAACGATATTAGTTTGAAAATACATGCAGGTGAAACAGTTGCTTTCGTTGGACCATCAGGGGCAGGGAAAACAACACTATGTAGTTTATTACCGCGTTTTTATGAACACTCATCTGGATCGATTCAAATTGATGGCATTGACACGAAAGAGATGACGTTATCGTCACTTCGTAAGCAAATCGGAATTGTGCAACAAGATGTTTTCTTATTCTCAGGAACAATTCGTGAAAATATCGCTTACGGAAACTTAAAAGCTTCAGAATCTGAAATTTGGCAGGCGGTAAAACGTGCCCAGTTGGAGGACTTAATTTACTCGCAACCAGACGGTTTAGATACAGTTATTGGTGAGCGTGGTGTGAAACTTTCAGGAGGACAAAAGCAGCGCTTAGCAATTGCCCGTATGTTCTTGAAAAACCCACCAATTTTAATTTTAGATGAAGCAACTTCTGCGCTAGACACAGAGACGGAACTTGCTATCCAAAAATCACTTGCTGAACTATCTGTCGGTCGTACAACGTTAGTTATCGCTCACAGGCTAGCAACTATTAAAAATGCGGATCGCATCGTCGTTGTAAATAAAGATGGTATTGCAGAACAAGGTTCACATGCTGAATTAATTGAGCGTGGCGGAGGGTATAGTAGGTTATACGAAGCACAGTTTAGTTCGTAAATATAATTTCTGCTGAATTAGTGCACCATAAGTAAGTGGAAATCTTATATGGGAGGCTATAAAGCATGATTGTAACAACAACTTCTACAATTCAAGGAAAAGAGATTACTGACTATATTGATATCGTCAATGGCGAAGCAATTATGGGGGCGAATATCGTGCGTGACCTTTTCGCTTCTGTCCGCGACGTGGTCGGTGGCCGTGCAGGCGCTTACGAAAGTAAATTGAAAGAAGCACGCGACATTGCAATGGAAGAGATGAAAACTCTCGCAAGACAAAAAAATGCGAATGCCATTGTCGGTATCGATGTGGACTACGAAGTAGTTCGCGAAGGGATGCTAATGGTTGCGGTAAGTGGGACTGCTGTCCGTATATAAAGTGAAACTTTAATTAGTGGGGGTTTTGTTCATCCCTCACTGATTATTAGCCTTCACCAATCGGGCGTTTACTGCCCACAAATAGCGGGATAAAGGGAAAATCCGTGCTGATGCACGGCTTTTTTGTTGTTATTGATGCTGTTATCGTGTTTAAGTTGATATTCTATGTCGAAGCCTCGATATTTCTTGGGAAATGCGGAAGATCCCGTCGATATATAGGGAAGACATTAGAGCGCTTCTTTACATTTTTGAATTTGAACTAATAATTTTTCGTATTCTTGTTCGAGAAATGTGATGTCATCTTGAGGATTTGGTATAGAAATCCGGCTGATGATTTCTGTTAATTTTGTTTGTAACCGTAATAATTCTTGTTCAGTAATATTTACAGAAGCTTGAGTTGTTCTTTTTGTGTATTGCTCGTAATTGTCGTGGAATATTCTAGGCTCTCTCTCATCTACTTTTAGAATATGGTCTGCAACAGAACGAATAAAGGCGCGGTCATGGCTAATGAAAAGTATGGTGCCAGGATACTCTTGTAACATGCTTTCTAATTCTTCTTGCGTTGCTAAGTCTAAATAGTTTGTCGGTTCATCGAGCAGAAGCATATTATAGTTTCCTAAAAATACTTTTGCAAGTGCAACCTTCATTCGTTCACCGCCACTTAAGACGTGCACAGGTTTATGAACATCTTCACGGCGGAATAGGAGCCTTGCAAGTATTGTTCGTACGAACGACTCCGTATAGTTTGTTTCTTCTAGAACATTTTCTAAAATGGTTTTATCTGTTTTTAAAATTGATAGTGTTTGTTCAAAGTATCCAATTTTACAGCTTTTCGAAAGCTGAATGCCGCGCTCGTTTGTGAGAAGCATATTGAACAAAGTTGTTTTTCCACTTCCGTTTGCGCCTAAAATAGCAAGCTTTGCACCAGGGGCAATAGTTCCATTCATATTTTTAAATAGTGTGCGGTCACCTATTTTCTTTGTTGCTTTATTAAGCTGTACCACCACTTTACTATGAATGGGTGTATGGTATTGCACGTCAAAATGAGCTTGAGAAAGATCCTTTGGCTTTTCTTTCTTTTCTAATTTTTCGAGACGTGTCTCTAATACTTTCGCTGCTTTGCTAACATTTTCTTGGCCATGTGCCCCACTTAACTTATAAAGTTTAGATTCAGATGAACTGAACCGCGTTGGGACTTTTGTCATGCTAGAAGCACGTTGCTTTCTTTGTAAAATTGATTGCTCTAAACGATTTTTTTCTTGTACATATTGCTCATATTCCGCTTGCTTTTGTATTCGCTCACGTTCTTTTTGTTTTCGATAGTTTGAATAATTCCCTTTATATTCTTGAATAGTACCGTCTTCAATTTCGATGATTTTGGTACATATGGTATCTAGAAAATCACGATCATGCGATATTAAAACAAGTGCACCGTTATAAGATAAAAGTGCCTTTTCTAATTGCTCTGTACCGAACATATCTAAGTGACTTGTTGGCTCATCAGCAAATAGAATGCCTGCATCTTGTTCGAGAGCATGAGCAATCTTTAGGCGCATTCGTTCGCCGCCGCTCATTGAATCTGCAACGTTTGAAATATTCCATTTTCCTTTTGTAAGAGAAGAAGCGGTTTCCGGCAGTTCCTCGCTAAGCTGAGGAATGATAGCGATAGAACTATGGTGAGTTACTATACCTTGGTCAGCCTCTATTTCTTTACTTAATATTTGTAATAACGTAGATTTTCCAGCTCCGTTGACTCCAACAATTCCTATGCGATCGTTTGTTTGAATTTCCAGTGATGGTAACGTAAATAGGGTGCGATCACCAAAGCTCTTTTCAATATTACGCGCGAATAAAATAGTCATAAAAAAACCTCCCTAGTTTCACTAGAGAGGATAAACGTCGCCCTTGAATGTAAAAATCGTACATAAATAAACGATTTTTTACATAACCGTCTCGAAAGAAAGTATCGACAAATGGACAGACTAATCCTCTGCTAGTTTTCATCATTTTTGTTCACTATTTGTGATGGATGAAATAAATAAGAGAATTAGAACTTCATTGGTCAAAGTACCTTCCTTTCATAATATTATTTTTATTGTATGCGCAT
Organism: Bacillus sp. P4_D3; assembly: GCF_056401855.1. Lineage (NCBI taxonomy): Bacteria > Bacillati > Bacillota > Bacilli > Caryophanales > Bacillaceae > Bacillus > Bacillus sp. P4_D3. The sequence goes on along the minus strand of NZ_JBFUIN010000030.1, from coordinate 4,310 downwards.
ACAAAAGAGTTTGTCAAACTTATTTCTGTTTGTGATTTTTGAATTCGCTATTATACAGTTGTGCCTTTGCGAGTGCTTCAGCATCATTTTTGATTTCATCTAATCCATTCGCATCCCCAATAACATACCCTTCAAATGATGAACCAACAAAATCAAAGATATATTGGAACTGAGCAATAAGCGGCAATGCTTTCAGTTTCGGATTATCCCCACCAACGATGACAACGTACATCTTTTTCCCTTTCATTTTCTCTTTAAAATGAAGAGATGTATCGCGTAAACTTTGTGACCAGCGATCGACGAAGTTTTTCATATGACCACTCATACCGTACCAATAGAGGGGTGTCGCAAAAATGATTGTATCGTGTTCTAGCATTTGCTCTATTAAAGTTTGGTAATCGTCATTTACAGGTTGAAATCCTTCCGTATCATGGCGCTGGTCTGTAATGGGGTGGACTGTATAATCACGCAAGTAAATTTGTTCTGTTTTAATTCTATCAATCATCATATGTGTTAGAGTTTCAGTGTTCCCGTTTTGTCTTGAACTGCCGTGTATGACGAACATGTAATCATCCCTTTTCTTTTGCTTGTTTTAGGAGTGAAACGTGTTTTTGCAAGTTGGCTTGAATACTAGAGAGCAATTCGATTTGTTTCGTAACTTCACATAGTTTATCTTCGTAAAGTGTAAGAATACTACTGCATGGGTTTTCGTATAAATGTGGCTCGATTTCAAGGCAGCGCAGCATCCTCGCCGTCTCTTCTAAGTTTAAACCAAGCTGTAAGTACATTTGAATAAGTTCTACTTTTTTGATAGCACTTTCATCAAATTTGCGATAGCCATTTTCAAGGCGTTTCGAAGGGAGTATTCCCTTTTCTTCATAATGTCTCAGTGAGCGCTCGCTGACCCCTGTTTTTTTAGATAACTCCCCAATTCGCAATGTGTTTCACTCCTTTTAAAGATATTGTAAACCTTCACACTAATGTAAAGGTCAACTCTGTTTTTTCGCAAAAGAATCTACATGATTTAAAAAGACCTGAATAGCCTTAGAAGGGATAAAATATTTGCCGCGCACGATGGAGAATGGACGGATTAGCTTTTCATTTGGAACTTCGACGTGGAATATTTCTTTTGCCAACAGTTCCTTTCGAACAGTCCAGTCTGAAAGGATAGCGATGCCAAGCCCGGCAGCGACGGCTTCCTTTACACTTTGAATGCTACTAAATGTAAAGAATCGTTTCATTTTTAAATGATGTTGATGAATAAAACGATCGCTATAGGCACGTGTCCCAGAGCCACTTTCTCTTAATACCCATACTTGGTCTTGGAGAGTAGCTTCGTTTATATCCTTGATGTGAAGCAATGGATGATTTGGAGGGACGACGAGCTTCATTTCATCTTGCATAAACGTTTCAACATCTACGTCAGCGTATACGACTTGGCCTTCCACTAAGCCGATATCAATTTGATTAGAGCGGAGGCTTTGCAAAACTTCTTCTGTATTTGATATAAATGTATGAACTTCGACGTGTGGATTTTCATTCGCATAGTTAGCGAGTATTTTTGGAAGTAAGTATTCACCAATTGTAAAACTAGCACCGATGCGAAGTGTTCCTGTTACAACGTTATGTAGTTCGTTAATTTCCTGCTTAGCATCTTCATAAAGAGAGAGCATTTGCTTTGCATGTATGTATAATATGTTTCCTGCTTCTGTAACTTGGACGTGCTTTGGGGAGCGCTGAATGAGTGTAGTTCCAAATTCATTTTCCAGGTTGCGAATGTGCATGCTTACACCGGGTTGTGAAAGGTTTAAAAGTTCTGCTGCACGAGAGAAATGTTTTTGTTCAACGACAGTCACAAAGATTTTTAAAATGTCGACGTTCATTTGTTAGGCCCCTTTATTTTTGCTTTTATTTTATCATAAGTATTTCTGATGATAGAGATTGAATATTGATATTAAACTTATTATAAAAACTCTCTTATAATGTAACTAGAAAGAACATGCATGTTCCAATACGATTATTGGGGTGGTACAAAGTGGAACAAACACTTGTTATACAAAAGAAGAAGGGCTTTGGATTTTCGCAAGGTATTGGGATTACGTTATTAATCGCAATCGCCGCGAAATATTTAGCAGAGCTTCCATTTTTAAATATTATGGGACAATTAGTAATCGCTATTCTAATCGGGATGGTTTGGCGTGCGGCAATCGGGATTCCTCAAGAAGCGATAGCGGGAACGAACTTTGCGAGTAAGAAGTTGCTACGCTTTGGGATCATTTTACTTGGAATGCGGTTAAATCTTGTAGATATTGCGAAGGCGGGTCCGAAAGTATTGGTCATCGCAGCGGTTGTTATTACATTTACAATTTTCGTTGTATATGGACTAACGAAAGTATTTAAAGTAGAAAAGAAACTTGGAATTTTAACGGCGTGCGGAACGGCGATTTGTGGTGCAGCAGCGGTCGTCGCGATTGCACCGCAAGTGAAAGCGAAAGATGAAGAAACAGCGGTTGGGGCAGCGATTATTGCAATTTTAGGTACAATATTTACACTTATTTATACGCTATTATACCCAGTGCTTGGCTTCTCACCCTATGGTTACGGCGTGTTCGCAGGTGCGACATTGCACGAAATCGCTCATGTTATCGCTGCTGCGGCGCCAGGAGGTAGCACGGCTGTAGACATCGCGGTTATTGTGAAATTAACGCGCGTAGCGATGCTTGTGCCAGTAGCGATTTTAATTGGATTATGGTTTGGCAAGAGCGAGGGAAGCGAAGAAAAAAGATCGTGGCGCGACCTTCCGATTCCTTGGTTCATCTTCGGATTTTTAGCAATGAGTGCGGTGCATTCGCTTGGGATTATCCCAGAAGTTGTTGCCGGATATATTGTAGTAATTGCGTACATGCTTATTGCAATGGCGATGGCAGGGCTAGGTTTAAATGTAGAGTTTAAAACGTTCCGCAAATTAGGAAGTAGGGCATTTGTGGCAGGGCTAATTGGCTCGGTTTGCCTTTCGGTACTTGGGTACGTTCTTGTATATGCGTTAGGATTTATGTAGTAAGACGAAGAAGCTGTCCCAAAAGATATTTTGGGACAGCTTCTTTCTTATGCCTATAGTGCTACGGGTGTCGATATTTGTCGGTAAGTCAATATATTTAAAAAATCGCCGATATAAATGGAGTTGCGCTGATATATTTGGAAAATCGCCGATATAATTTAAGTTGCGCTGATATATTTAAAAAATCGCTGATATAAATTTAATTCCTGTCTTACTGTGTTAGAGAAGGTGTTCAGTGAAATGTTTTTCTAAAATTTGTAAAGATATCTTTACTTTCGAAGGTGGAGCCTATGGGTGTGAAAAATAAAATTAAAGAATTACGAAAGCAAAATCACATAACGCAAATTGAAATGGCAAAGGCGGTGCAAGTGACGCGGCAGACAATCGTGGCGATTGAGAACTACCACTATAACCCGAGTCTAGAGTTATCCCTAAAAATCGCCAAATATTTTGGAATGAAGGTAGAGGAAATATTTACGCTGGAGTAAGGGGAGAGAAAATGAACGATACTAAAAAGTTGTATATCGCTACTGTCTTAGGATTATGTGGAGGGGACGTTTTAGTTCGTATTATGGATCCATCCATACCGATGTTATCGCTAATAGTTAGTAACATTTTAGCAATTCTATTTTTAACAGTGTATACGTATTATAAAAAACGTAAGTACAAAAAAGAGGGATTTCCAGATATAGATGAGCGAGTAAATGAAAATATAAAAAGGCATGTAAATGTCTCGCTTATATTCGCATTTGTCCTTCTCATTGTTTACATTGGCGCTARCAAAATCATAGGCAGAGATGCTATACCTACGCCAGAAATATTCATTGTATGTAGTTTCTTATTTGCTGGTAGTCTCATCGTAGGAGTTATGGCGGGAAAACGAGCATAGCGATAGGAGGAATGAAAATGCAAGATGAGTTTGAGAGATTTCAATCGGATAAAGCGTTTAAATATTTAGGGTTATTTTTCGTGATAAGTTTAGCAATATGGAGTTTGTACAATTTAATTGTTTATGGAAATGCTGGTATGCCATTCGTTTTATTTGTACTAGGGCAGTTTGTTTATTTCGTTGTGAATTATTGGCCGAAGTGGAAGTTTAGAAATAAGAAAGAGGCTGATAATACATGAATAAGCAAGAAGTTATGAGGTTTATAGGAAGCTTATCTTTAGCGGGGCTTATTTTAAATACAAGTTTAGTCATTTTAAATATTTCATGGGGGGCGATATTGATTTCAAATGTAGCCCTTATTAG
>NZ_JBFUIN010000029.1:0-25949 GCF_056401855.1 Bacillus sp. P4_D3 | reverse complement strand
TATTTTCCAGTACAAGAAAACTATAGGTAAATATTTAGTCTCTAAAACGTATTTTTATAAATTTTTTTATATTTCTCTTTTCATTCAAAAAAACATGTAGTATACTAACTTCAAAATCAGAGGAGAAAGGGAGCAAAAAACTATGCTTACTTATACAACTGTAGTTACATTTGCACAAAAACATCATCATCATACTTAACCCTTGAAACCTAGCGGAAAAATTACGCGTAGGTACAAGGGTTATTCCCATTGTACCTACGCTTTGGCAAAGAGCCATGTAGGTATTTTTTATCTACATGGCTCTTTTTTTATTGCAAAAAATGCTAGTAAAAAATGATGTTTAAGCAAAACTTACTACAAAGGAGTTAACAAAAATGGAAACGAAAAAATGGGGATTATGGATTTTAACAGCTTTTGTTATCGGGAATATGGTTGGCGGTGGCGTATTTATGCTCCCAGCAAATTTAGCACACGTATCAGGTCCAATGGGATCTACACTTGCATGGAGTATTACAGGACTTGGTGTATTTATGATTGCACTCGTATTTGGAAATTTAGCAATTCGTAAACCAGAATTAAAAGCAGGACCACAAAGTTACGCCCAAGCAATGTTTACCTCCCAAAAGGCAGGTAAAGTTGCAGGATATAGTATGGCTTGGGGGTACTGGGCTGCTAACTGGGCTGCTACAGCATCTGTAATTATTTCCTTTGCAGGATATTTATCAACATTCTTCCCAGTTTTACAAAGTAAGCAAATTCTCTTTTCAACAAACGGATTTTCATTAGAACTTGGAAAAGCTTTAACCTTCATAGTATGTAGTATGATGCTATGGGGAATTCAATATATTCTTTCTCAAAATATTGATAGAGCAGGAAATATGAACCTTCTTGCAACAATCGCAAAAATCATCGGATTTACAATGTTTATTGTAATCACATTATTCATTTTCAATGCCTCTAATTTCGGGGACGGTCAAACATTTATGAATGAAGCTGGACAACCTATTTCGTTGGGTGGACAAATAAATTCAGCTGCTATTGCAACACTTTGGGCGTTTATCGGCATTGAGTCAGCAGTTATGCTCTCTAACCGCGCAAAATCTCAGCACGATGTTAAGAAAGCTACGATTTTCGGATTAATCATCGCTCTTCTTATTTACATGGCAATTACTCTACTAACAATGGGTGCTCTTCCACAAGACGTTTTAAAAGAGTCTCAAAAGCCATTAGTAGATGCATTAAATTTAGCAATTGGTACTAAGGGTGCTTATATAATGGCCTTACTTGCACTCGTATCTTTATTCGGCTCTACTGTAGGATGGATCGTTGTTAGCTCAGAAGTACCTTACCAAGCAGCAAAAAATGGGGTTTTCCCTAAGTTTTTCGGAAAAACAAATAAAAAAGGAAGTCCTTCAAAATCATTATTTATTACAAATGTGATGACACAAATTTTCTTATTTTCAACGATTTCTGGTACTGTTTCCGAAGCATATAATTTCGCTATTGTTGTAGCGACATTAGCATATTTAATCCCGTACCTTGTTTCTACCTTGTACCAGTTAAAATTAGTTATTACGGGAGAAACGTATGATATAATGCCTGGATCTCGAATAAAAGATGGGATCATTACTGCACTAGCATTTTTATATTCCATTTGGGTTATTAAAACAGGAACTGCTGATTTAAAAACGTTCTTCTTAGGAATTGGGTTGTTTGTACTAGGCCTTATTCTTTATCCAATTTTAATGAAAGATTCACAAAAAAAATAATAAAAAAGAGAAGCTTTCCGCTTCTCTTTTTTTTATTAAAAGTCAGTTAATAACTTTTCTTTTAGTTCACCTACATCTAACGGTCTCGCATAATAAAAACCTTGTACAAAGTCGCAACCCATTGATTTTAATAAACTTTCTTGTTCTACCGTTTCTACCCCTTCAGCAACCACTAATAAATTTAAACTATGGGCAATTTCAATAACTGATTTTACAATCGTTCGCTCTGGCTGTGCGTGATCATAATGAAACTCACGAATAAAATTACGATCAATTTTCACAATATCAAGTGGTAGTTTTTTTAAATAATATAATGAGGAATATCCTGTTCCGAAATCGTCTAAAGCGATTAAAATCCCCATACTTCTTAATTCTTGTAATGTAGCAATAATATAATCAAAATGACGTACAGCTATACTTTCTGTTATTTCTAATATTAAACGATTTGGTGGAAATCCTGTTCGCTTCAATATACTACGAACAGATAAAATAAAGCGCTTTTGCATCAATTGTTGTATTGATAAATTAACAGATAACTTCAGTCCCTCTTGATACTCTGGCAAAGTTTTAAACAATCGACATGACTTTTCTAGTACCCAGTCTCCTAGTTTTATAATAAGTCCACACTCTTCAGCTACAGGTATAAATTCACTTGGTGAAATAGGACCTTCTTCTGTCTTACAGCGTACTAAAGCCTCAATACCAGTACATTTCTTTGTTTTCAAATCAATAATGGGCTGTAATGCCACTTTTAATTCTTCGTCACGAATTGCTTTTTGCAAAGCAAACTCTATTTTCATTCTACGATTTATTTTCGCACGTAATTCATCTGTAAAGAAGCACGCCCCATTTCTTCCTTGCTCTTTCGCACTATACATGGCTAAATCTGAATTTTTCAATAATGTTTCAACGTCTTTTCCATCTTGCGGATAGGAACAAAGTCCTAGACTGGCTGAAATATATACTTCATGACCTTCCAGCATAAATGGTGCTTGAAAGCATGACAACACAGATGTCGCTAACTGCCTCATCTCATCTTGTGTATGTTTTTTTGTTAATAGTACAAATTCATCTCCACCAAGCCTAGCCAGAACATCTTTATCTCCTAGTACGTAATGCAATCGGGAAGCGACTTCACTTAAAAGTAAATCTCCTATCATATGACCTAACGTATCATTCACTAATTTAAAGCGATCTAAATCAAAGTAAATCATGCCAAACTCTATTTTCTCTGCGATCATCTTATTTACAGTCGTAATTAACTGTAAACGGTTTGGTAAACTTGTTAACGCATCATGATAAGCAAGTTCCCTATAACGACTTTCGCTTAATCGTAATCTTTGCTCTGCTTCTTTCCTACTACTTATATCATTTCGAATTGCAATAAATTGATAGGGTTCTCCCTTTTCATTTAAAAATGGAACAATTGTTGTTTTAACCCAATAATACGTACCATCTTTTGCTTGATTTCGAATTTCCCCCGTCCAGACTTTTCCACTCAAAATACGCTTCCATAGGATTTGAAAAAATGCTTTCGGATGATATCCGGAATTTAAAATACGGTGATCTTTTCCTATTAACTCTTCTCTTTTATATTTTGAGATTTTACAAAATTTATCATTCACATATGTAATAAGACCATTTCGGTCTGTAATAGCAACAATTGAAGACTCATCTAATGCTAATTTTAAATCTTGCAATGAAGAGTCATATAATGCATGACCTCTTTGTTCTAGCATGCGCACCTCTCCTTGCTTCCTATCTGACTAAAACACAATTCGTTTCTCTTCATAGAAATAGAGATATTTCATTTTCTAACAATATGCCTTTACATAAAGTGAAACTTTAATCAGTGGGGGTTTTGTCCATCCCCCCACTGATTATTAGCCTTCACCAATCGGGCTTTTACGGGCAGTTATCTCCCAACTAACTTCCTCGCATTCACCGAATTTTGAGGTGGGAGTCTTACTGCCCGTTAATGCGGGATAAATCACAAATTTTTTCTAAATAGGCCGATTAAAATAACATAATATTATTTATAAAAAAAAGCAATATAGTGCCGTTTTAATTATAGTAGAGACTTTTCACTTCTCTGATTATCTGATCTTATTATACCGTATTCTCTTACATTTTTTTAATTTATAAAGCGACAATTTAATCAATACTAGCCTCTGCTCCCTACTAATGTGGCCTCACACCTAATCTCTTTGCTTTCATGAAATATTAAGGTGTAAATCCAACTGCCAACAAACTAACGGAATAGAGATTAAAATTGGCAGTTAATATTTTGAATTACAATAACAAAATATTAACATATTTTCACCTTTATTTTGGAAGTATTTTATAAATATATACATTATTAAACAAAAAAGAGGGTAGCCTCTTTTTTTGTTTAATAATATGGATTCGATATTTGCTGGTAACCTGGATATGGTGTTGGATATGGCGTTGGGTAAGTTACTGGATACGGCGCTGGGTAATATCCCCCACCACTAGCTGCACCTGTTAACGCTCCAGCTGTAAGTCCTCCTAATACTCCACCAGCAAAACTTCCTGGAAAGAATCCTCCGCCCCACGAGCCGCCACCCCAGCTGCCGCCCCAGCCGCCGCCGTGATGGTGGTGATGATGATCATAATGATTGTGTCCACCATGGTGATGATGTCCTCCCCCACCATGATGATTACGATAATATCCTCCGTGATTTAGTATATAGTTCATTTCTCTTCCTCTCCTTTTCAATTTCCCTACTTTAATATGTGTTGTATGAATAGTAAGGATACTGTTCATAATCCGTATAGTATAGAGTATCTGAATAATATGGATAACCATATCCGCTATAACCAAACGCAGGACTAAGTAAAGCCCCTGCTACAAATCCAGGAAAGAATCCTCCGCCAAAAAATGGAGAATGTCCAAAACTCCCATGAAATCCGCCATGTCCGAAGCCTCCAACTGGACGACCATACATTTTATTCATCCCCTTTTCTATATAAAAATGTAATAATATACTGTATGTAGGACAAATGCGGAAAGCATGGGGAAAATGTCTATATTTTGTAAAAAAAACAAAACACTTTATAATAAGAATGTCAGATTACACCTTTTATATAAGAAGTCTATATTTAAGAAAGATTAGAGGAATTTTATAGAAATGAAGAAGCCTATCGTTCAATTATTATTAATATTTACAATCGTATCTATCGTTCTTTTCCTATTAAATACATCGGTTATTTCGTTATATACGTTTGTTGGTGCTCTATGGTCCATCACAATCGTAGGAATTTCATTCGTTATTTTTATCGAAAACAGGTCTCCTCAAAGTACCTTAGCGTGGTTTTTAGTATTAGCACTTCTTCCTGTTGTAGGTGTGCTTTTATACTCCCTCTTCGGTCGTAGCCGTTGGAGAAGAAAAAAACATCTTCATCGTTCAGAAGAACAAAGAAAATTATTCCGTGAAATATTAGAAGGAAGACGACTAGAACTTTCTCTTACAGTTCCATTACATGAGCGTTCTATCCATTTAACAGAAGTAGTACAAAAATTCGGAGGCGGTCCTGCCGCAGATAGAACGACTACAAAACTTTTAACAAACGGAGATCAAACATTTTCAGAAATTCTGCACGCTATTGAGCATGCAAAACACCATATACATATTCAATACTATATTTATAAAGCCGATGAGATTGGTACAAAAGTTCGGGATGCTTTAATAAAGAAGGCAAAATCCGGGGTTATTGTACGCTTCCTTTATGATGGACTCGGAAGTAACACGTTAAGAAGACGATTTTTACAGCCTATGAAAGAAGCTGGAGTTGAAATTGTGGAATTTGATCCTATTTTTTCAGCTTGGTTACTTGAAACAGTCAATTATCGTAACCATCGTAAAATTGTTATTGTAGATGGAGAAATTGGATTTACTGGAGGACTCAACGTCGGTGACGAATATCTCGGCCGTTCAAAGAAATTTCCCGTTTGGCGTGATAGTCATTTAAAAATAGAAGGAAAAGCATTATATAAATTACAAGCAATCTTTCTAGAAGATTGGCTCTATGCCTCTAGTGGTTTAAGTAACTATTCTTGGGATCAATTTATGAATGTACAATACTTCCCTGGTAAAGAAATTTCGAATGCAGAAGGTGCTGTTCAAATTGTAGCAAGTGGACCAAGCTCAGATGATAAAAGTATTCGTAATACGTTACTAGCTGTTATGGGCTCTGCCAAAAAATCTATTTGGATCGCTACGCCATACTTTATTCCCGATCAAGAAACTTTAACATTATTACGCTTAAGTGCAATATCCGGCATAGATGTACGCATTTTATATCCAGGTAAAAGTGATAGTATTATTAGTGATCAAGCATCTCAATCCTATTTCACTCCACTTTTAAAAGCCGGTGCTTCCATTTACAGTTATAAAGATGGTTTTATGCATGCGAAAATTGTACTCGTTGATGATAAGATTGCAACAATTGGAACAGCAAATATGGATGTACGTAGCTTTGAGTTAAATTATGAAATTATTAGTGTACTTTATGAATCAGAAACCGTTCATGATATTAAACATGATTTTGAAGAAGACTTTAAGCATTCCACTGAAATTAAATGGAACTCGTTCCAAAAAAGAAGTATCAAAAAACGAATATTAGAGTCTTTCATGCGACTCATTTCTCCTTTGCTATAAGCAATCAATATAATATTGATTGCTTTTTCTTTTACATTTCCCCTCTCTCCTTTTCTTTGCATACCATATTAAAACAAGTTATCATAAGATGTATTACTTTATGAAAATAATGTTAGGTGGGAAATACATGTTAGAACAATTTCATATACACGCTGATTTAAAACAAAAGCTCTCAGCCCTTCACGAAAAAAACAAACAAGAAGCTGGCGAAAATGCACATTTAATTGGAAAGAAAATATATAAAGCATCTGATAACAGCATTATTGAAGATGCCATTACAGCACTTTTACTTGGTAAAAACATTCTATTAAAAGGACCAACTGGTAGTGGTAAAACAGTACTAGCGGAAACTCTTTCTTCTTTATTCCAAAAACCAATGCATAGCATTAACTGTTCTGTCGACTTAGATGTAGAAGGTATTTTAGGATACAACACATTACAAACAAAAGAGGGTGCATCTGAAGTTACATTCGTTAATGGTCCTCTTATGAAGGCAATGAAGAACGGTCATTTCTTATATATTGATGAAATCAATATGGCAAAACCTGAAACATTACCACTTCTTCATGGTGCGTTAGATTACCGTAAAATGATTACAAACCCATTTACACAAGAAGTTGTATACGGTGATGACGAATATCGCGTAATCGCTGCGATTAACGAAGGTTATGTTGGGACAAGTGAACTAAACGAAGCGTTAAAAAACCGTTTCGTTATTATTGAAGTTCCTTACATTCAAGGTGATACATTAAAAGAACTATTACTATCTGAATCAAAATTAAATGATGTTGCAACAATTGAAAAGTTCGTTGCATTCGCAAGCGATCTTATGCCTTTAGCTCGTGATGGACGCGTAAGTGAAGAAGCAGCTAGTATTCGTGGCATTATCGATGCATGTGATTTAGGTGTATATATTCCTGTTATGCGTGCAATTGAACGTAGTATTATCGCAAAATTAAACGATGAAACAGAACAAATGACTGTCCGTGAATTAGCAGAAAGTTATTTCTTTGAGGGATAATTCATGAGACAAATTTTTAGTGACAAAAAAATTGATGCGTCGCTGTTTCTACAAATGGAAAACTTAATGTATGCTCTTCTAAAAGAAGACGATGCCTATCTTGAGTATGGCTATAAAGCATACTACGACGAAATTGAAAAAAAGGTTGTCATTAGTCACTTTTGGGATGATCGAAAAGAAGAGGATACAGTAATCGGATTAAAAAGCGAAGTGTTCTTAAAGGCACTTGGTAATAAACATTACTCGGACATGACTTTAATTCGTTCTTATGCGATTGAATTACAAGAATCGCCTCTAAAAAAGTTTTTAACACAATTATTTGTTCTATTAGAAGATTTACGTGTTGAGGAAATCGTCAAAAATTTACGTCCTGGCACAAAACACATTTTTAAACGCCGAAAAGAAATGTATCGTAATTACTTTGGCTCACAAAATGAAATAAATCGTGTTCGTAACTATCACGGTGACCGTCTATTTTGTCTATGCTATCTTTCATTAACGAGTGATAAATATGAAATGTTTAATAATGAATATTTCGAGCAAATTGAATCAATTTTGCATGAAACATTCCAAGCTCGTAATACGGAAGATATTATGTATATCGTTGAGAAAATTCGCTATCGCTTAGAAGGACTTCTTGAAAGTGATATGGTTAATAATTATTTCGGACATGCCCCGCTTTATTTATCTGTTATTGCAGATGAGAAAGACAGTCGCGCTGAAAAATTAGCAAATGATGATACGCAGCTCCTAGATGACGATGATAACAAAAACAAAATGGATGAAAGCTTCTCGACATGGCACCGTGAAAATAAAAACAATGAAAACGAGAACTTTTTACGCTTTGAATTAGAAAGCGGAACAAAAACAAATATGATGGGTGATACTGCTCGTGAATCAGAAGATGGTGACCAAGCACTTGGTTCTGTACAAGGTACTTCCCAAAAAAGTACACAATCTAACTTTGATGGTGCTGATACAGAGGAAGCAAGAGCGTCTCATGCTTCTAGCCAAAACGACGGTGCATACGGCAAGTATAATGTGGGAGCTTCTCATACATTTAAAGAAGCTCGCAAATCAAATCCTGATGAGAAAAAAGATTACCAAGCTATCAAATCAGTCGTTAATAAAGATGTAAAAGAATTAAAGAAAATCATCGAAAAAACAATTGAAAACAAAACGAATGCAAATAGTGATAAATATTACGGAAGACTTCGTAAGAAATTCCTTCGTATTTATACAGAAAAGCAGCCGCGGATGTTTTATAAAAAAGGACAAGAATCTCAAGAATTAGACGTTGCATTCCAACTATTAGTGGACTGCTCTGGTTCTATGTATAACAAAATGGAAGAAACGAAGAAGAGTGTGGTCCTATTCCATGAAGCTTTAAAATCTTTAAAAATCCCGCACGCTATTAGCGGATTTTGGGAAGATGCTTCTAGTGCTAAACCTGAAGATAAACCGAATGTTATTCATGAAGTTGTTACGTATAAAAACTCAACGTTACCAAATGTCGGTCCAGAAATTATGCAACTTCGCGAAGAAGAAGATAACCGCGACGGGTATATTATTCGCATCGTTTCTGAAAAGCTTGCGAAAAGACCAGAAAAGCATAAATTCTTACTTGTCTTTACAGACGGTGAGCCTTCTGCATTAGACTATCAACAAGACGGTATTTTAGATACACATGAAGCTGTCAAACTCGCTCGTAAAAGTGGTATGGAAGTAATCGGTATCTTCATCGAAGAAGGCGAAGCGAAAGAAGCGACTTATCAACTAATGAAAAACATTTATAACCATCACTTCTTAGTTGCAAATCATGCTGAAGATTTACGCCTGAAGATTAAACCATTGTTGAAGAAACTATTACTGAAGACGATTGAATAGAAAAACAGGAGCCTTGTCGCTCCTGTTTTTTCTTTCAATCACTTTGTTTCTGGTTGAAACTTGTATGGAATGGATACTTTTAACAATGATTCGAATCCTCCGTCATAGAATGGGAATCGCTCATTTGCAATTTTCCTATCTACCCACTCGATTGCGGAAATTTCTCCTTCATCTTCTGCACTAAGTTCACCTGTTACAACATTTGCTTGGAATGTAAACAATAGCGCATGATTGCCTTGCTTCTCAAAAAACTTCTCATTTATTGCGACAAGTCCACCTGTTACGGTAGTTAAGCCTGTCTCCTCTTTTACTTCCCTTACTAAAGCTTCCTCTAACGTTTCACCTTTTTCAACAGCCCCGCCCGGCAGTGACCAAACGTTTTGTTCTACATTATGTACCATTAATATTTTATCTTTTTCGCTATCGTGTATTAGTGCATATACAACATCAACTCTTTGCATGTTGCTTTTCTCCCTTCCTAAAATAATTAAGAGCCAATTCCTAAGAATCGGCTCTTCCTATTAATTCATCACTAACTCAGCTGCAAGCTTTTTTTTTAACTTCGCAAGCATGTCAGTTGTCATTTTGTCTAAATCGTAGTCTGCTTTAAAGCCCCACTCTTTCATTGCTGCAGTTGCGTCAATAGAGTTTGGCCAGCTATCAGCGATCGTTTGACGAGCTGGGTCTACTGCGTAATCCATTGTAAAGTTCGGGATGTGTTTACGGATTGATGCTGCGATTTGCTCTGGTTCAAAGCTCATTGCTGTAATGTTGAACGCATTTCTATGCACTAGCTTACTTGGATCAGCTTCCATTAATGAAATGATCGCTTGTAAAGCATCAGGCATATACATCATGTCCATGTATGTTCCTTCTGCAATGTATGAGGTGTATGCACCTTTTTTAATCGCCTCATAATAAATTTCAACTGCATAATCAGTTGTTCCGCCTCCTGGAGGAGCTACGTAAGAAATTAAGCCTGGGAAACGTACGCCGCGCGTATCAACACCGAACTTTTGATGATAATAATCACATAGTAATTCTCCTGCTACTTTGTTTACCCCATACATTGTAGTAGGACGTTGAATTGTATCTTGTGGTGTATTATCTTTTGGCGTTGATGGACCAAATGCACCGATAGAACTTGGCGTGAAAAACTTACAGTTTAATTCACGTGCTGCTTCTAATGCATTTACAAGTCCGCCCATATTTAAATTCCAAGCAAATAACGGATTTTTTTCTGCAGTTGCTGAAAGTAAAGCCGCTAAATGAATAATTGTATCTACTTCATTACGCTTTGCAATATCATGTAATTTTTGTCCATCTGTTACATCTAACGTTTCAAATGGACCAGACGTTACCACTTCACTATCTATTTCACGAATATCTGTTGCAATAACATTTGATGCGCCGTATACATCACGAAGTTTCATTACTAGTTCAGAACCAATTTGCCCTAAAGAACCGGTTACTAGAATTTTTTTCATTTTTCCCACTCCTCATTTGCAAGCTATTCACAAGATGTCGTTAATTAAATGATACCCATTTCTTTCCCTACTTTTTCATACTTACGAATTGCTTCATCTAACATTTCTTTCGTATGAGCTGCTGTAGGCATATTTCGAACGCGTCCCATTCCTTTTGCTACGGTTGGGAATACGATAGATTTTGCATATACGCCTTCTTCATTTAGACGTTTACTAAATTCTTGTGTTAATACTTCATCACCAATAATACAAGGTGTAATTGGTGTCTCACTTTCTCCAATGTTAAAGCCAAGTTCTTTTAACCCTTGTTTCAAATAGCGACCATTTTCCCATAAACGATCGTGTAACTCTGTGCTTTCCATTAAAATTTCAATTGATCTCATACAAGCAGCTGCATCAGCTGGTGTTAAAGCTGTTGAGAATAAGAATGGACGTGAACGCACTTTTAACCAATCGATTAAGTTTTGTTTCCCAGCTACATATCCACCAATTACCCCAATTGCTTTTGATAATGTACCGATTTGGAAATCAACTTTATCAGAAAGGCCGAAATGTTTTACAGTACCTGCACCTTTGCCAAGTACCCCTGAACCGTGTGCATCATCTACATATGTCATTAAATCCAGCTCTTCTGCAATTTCAACAATCTCTGGTAATTTTGCAATATCTCCATCCATTGAGAAAACACCGTCTGTAATAACCATTAATTTATTATAAAGACCTGATTCTTTTGCCTCGATTGCTTTTTTGCGTAAATCTTCCATATCAGAATGCTTATAAACGATGATTTTCGCTCTTGATAGACGACTACCATCAATAATAGATGCATGGTTTAATTCATCTGAAAGAATCGCATCATTTTTATCCATAACAGCTGAAATCGCTGCCATATTACAGTTAAATCCTGATTGATAAGCAATTGCTGCTTCTGTATGTTTAAACTTTGCAATTGTTTCTTCTAATTTGATATGCAAATCTAAAGTACCATTAATTGTACGAACAGCTCCTGCTCCAACACCGTACTTATGAATTGCACCAATTGCTGCTTCTTGTAAGCGATTATCAGTCGCTAATCCAAGATAGTTGTTTGAAGATAAGTTAATATATTCTTTTCCGCCAATTGTAATAATCGGTCCATTTGGACTTTCAAGCGGATCAATTACGTTATAAAGCCCCTTTGATTTTAAATCCTCTAAATTTTCTTCTAAAAAGTTTGCAAGTGTTTTACTAGACATTGTGAAGCCTCCCATCGTTCATGTAAGCGAATTATTGTCTTAATAGTTCTAATAATCCCTCTACTAGCTTAACACGTTTTCAGAATTTATTATAGAAAAATAGTTTAAAGAAACCGCTTACAATTTTAGATTATATACGATTCATTACAAGAAATCTATTATTTACTTTTCATATTTGATAGAATGAAAAAAATATTCAAGGGGGCTTCAAACATGGTATTTACAGAATCTGATGTATATAATAACGAATCGTTTTTAGAACAATATATGAAGCGAAGATATCGAGAAAATAGCCCAAACGAAGTACTTGAAAAACCAGCATTCTTTCAGCTCATTGGTGATGTACAAGGAAAACAAATTCTCGATTTAGGTTGTGGTGACGCTAAATTTGGCGAGGAATTATTAGAAAATGGTTGCCACTCTTACACTGGCATTGAAGGCTCCGAGCTCATGTATGAAAAAGCTAGTAAGCACCTAGAAAATAAAAATGGATCTGTTCATTTTATAAACCTCAAAGACTATACCTATCCTCCTTCTACTTTTGATTTAGTAACATCTAGACTCGCCTTACATTATATTGAACATCTTGATATCATTTTTCAAAATGTGTTTCAAACTTTAAAAACAAACGGGACCTTTACCTTTAGCGTTCAACATCCCGTTATTACCTCTTCGTTTGAAAGCTTACAAACAAGTGGTAAAAGAACTAGCTGGCTCGTCGATGATTATTTCAAAACAGGAAAACGAGTTGAGCCGTGGATTGATCAAGAGGTTATTAAATATCATCGGACAACGGAAGAATATTTTACATTATTACAACAAGCCGGATTTACAATTACAAACTTAAAAGAAGCCACACCAAATCGAAACTGTTTTCAGGGAAAAGAAGAATATGAACGTCGCTTACGTATTCCCCTTTTCCTACTATTACGTATTCCCCTTTTCCTACTATTTTCTTGCGAAAAATAAAAAAAACGATGAATTGCTCATCGTTTTTTTTATTATCTCATCGCCTGAACAGCTTCTTTACGTACACTTCTTCCTCTTCCATGTGGAATACAGAGCGGTGTTCCAAATAACGGATCAGCGCTTATTTGACACTCCATACGGAATACATCACGAACTAACTTTTGATCAACAACTTCTTCTGGTTTACCTTGCGCATATATTTGTTTATCTTGAATAGCTACAATATTGTCTGCATAACGGCATGCCAAGTTCAAATCATGCAATACCATAACAATCGTTCTTTTCTCTGTTTCATTTAATTCGAATAATAAATCTAACACTTCAATTTGGTGAGTCATATCTAAATATGTAGTTGGCTCATCCAGTAAAATAATATCGGTATCTTGTGCAAGGGTCATTGCAATCCAAGCACGTTGACGCTGTCCACCTGAAAGAGCATGAACATCACGCTCAGCAAATTCTGTCATACCCGTTGCCGCAAGCGCTTTTTGTACCATTTCCTCATCTTTTTCGGACCATTGCTTCAGCCATGTTTGATATGGATAACGTCCTTGCTTAACAAGTTGTAATACCGTAAGTCCTTCCGGTGCTTGTGGCCCTTGCGGTAAAATCGCCATTTGACGAGCGATTTGCTTCGTTTGCATACTTTGAATCGCTTGATTATCTAACAAAATGTCACCGGTTGTTGGCTTTAATAATCTAGCTAGTGAACGTAATAAAGTTGATTTCCCACAACCGTTAGAACCGATGAAGATTGTAATTTCCCCTTTTGGAATTTCTAAATTCAGCTCATCAATAATAATTGTTTCACCATACGACAGCGTCAAGCGTTTCGTCTCCAATGCTTTTTGCATATTCATCTCCCTTTATGAATTCCGACTTTTATAAAGTAAATAAATAAAATAAGGTGCACCAATTGCTGATGTAAATACCCCTGCTGGAATTTCAAGTGGTGTGAAAACTGTACGCCCAATTAAATCTGCAGCAAGTACTAAAATTGCACCGATAATCGCCGCAACTGGGAGCAATGCACCGTAGAAAGAGCCAACTAATCTTCGTGAAATATGAGGTGCCATTAAACCGACAAATCCAATTCCTCCTGCGAAAGCGACTGCTCCACCAATTAAAGCTGTACTAAGTAGTAACATGAATACACGTGACTTCGTTAAAGGAACACCGAGTCCTACTGCTATATCATCCCCTAGCTCTTGGGCATTTAAATGTCTAGCCGCTATAAATGATATTACCGTTAAAATGAGAACCCAAGGCGCAAGTACCATAACATTTTGCCATGAAGAACCATAAACAGTACCTGTAATCCATACATTCGCTTGACTCGCTTGATAAATTGGGGCTAACAACATAAATAAAGTCGTTGCCGCTTTCGTTAATGCCCAAAATCCAACACCAATTAAAACAAGACTAATCGGTGATAACCCGTCATTTCTCCATGCAAATAAATATACAAAAAACGCAACAATCGTCGCACCAGCAAAAGCTGCGAGCGGCATATAATGAATGCTTACTGTTAGCGCATTATTTTTATCACTAAATATCGCTAAAAAGAGTACAACTGCAACACTTGCACCACCTGTGATTCCAATGATATCAGGAGAAGCAAGTGGATTTCGAACGAGCCCTTGTAAAATACATCCTGCTACAGCAAGTGCGATTCCTACAAGAATAGCAATTAAAATACGTGGCATACGAAACTTATTTACAACCATATTTGACATCTCATCGCCATTTCCGGTAATCGCTTGCCATACATCATAAGGAGCAATTTTCATATCGCCCATCCCTGCACTGGCAAAAAATAATCCTATTAAAATAGCTAGTAAACTTAATAAGACTAGAATAGCTCGTTTATACATTAAAAACGAGAACCCATCTTTTCCTATACGAAACGGAATATACTTCTTCATTTGCTAAGCCCTCTCTTACGTGCAATATAAATAAAGAATGGGGCTCCGATAAATGCTGTCATAACCCCTACTGGTACTTCTTGTGGCATAATGACATATCTTGCTGCTATATCAGCCAAGATTAGTAGTATTGCACCTAACAAGCCGCTATAGGGTACTCTCCATCTGTGATCAACTCCAACAAGAGATCTAGCAAAATGCGGAGTAACAATTCCAATAAATCCTATTGGGCCAGCAACCGCAACTGAACCACCAGACAACAGTACAATAATAAGTAGTACGAATGATTTCATTAAAATTGTTCGTTGTCCAAGTCCTTTCGCGACGTCTTCTCCCATCATCAATGTATTTACTTTCCCTGCCATCATAAGAGATGCAATCCAACCTACTAATAAATACGGGAATACAGATTGTAAAATTTCTAACTTTCTCCCTTGTACAGATCCAGCAAGCCAAAATAAAACTTCTTCCAGCGCCTTTTCATTTAATACAAGTAACCCTTGTGTTAATGATGAAAACAAAGCACTTATCGCTACACCCGCTAATGTTAACTTGAGCGGGGTTGTCCCTTCTTTTCCTAAAGAACTAGAAGCGAATACTAGTACTGCTGCAACTGTCGTTCCTAAAAAGGCAATCCAAGTGAAAGCTGATAATGATGTAACGGAAAAAATCACAATTGCTACAACTATGAAGAAAGCAGCACCTGAATTTAATCCAATAAAATCTGGAGAAGCAAGTGGGTTCTTTGTTAAAGTTTGCATTAAACAACCCGCTATGGCTAAACTAGCACCAACACTGGCTGCAATTAGTGCCCTTGGTAGACGCAMATTTTGAATAATAATATGTTCATTTGAACCATTAAAATGGAAAAAAGCATCTAACGCTAATTTCCAACTCGTATTTGTATATCCGAAAATAATACTTCCCCAAATACAAATAACGACTGCAATGATCCCAACAAATAATCCAATCCATTTTGCTTGATTTGTTTTTAATAACATGCAGCGTTTCCCCTTCAATGTATAATGATACGTTGTTAGTTTATTTCAACTTAATTCGCATTGTCAATAAAACTGATAATCATTTTCAGTGATATATATTGACAACCGAGCAGCAAAGTTTTAATATCATRCTTGCAATTGAAAAATTTTCTCAACATGTAGGGGGTACATAATGAATTTCATGAAAAAGAAATCGTTTACAGTATTTGTATTTCTACTAGCATTTTCACTGCTTTTAAGTGCTTGTGGAAAGTCAAATAACAAAGAAGAAGCAACAAAAGAAGATAATAAAAAAGAAATGATTACGGTTGAACACGCAATGGGTAAAACAGAAGTTCCTGCTAATCCAAAACGTGTCGTTATTTTAACGAATGAAGGAACTGAAGCTTTACTTGAATTAGGTGTGAAACCAGTTGGTGCTGTAAAGTCTTGGACTGGTGATCCGTGGTATCCACATATTAAGGACAAAATGAAAGATGTAAAAGTTGTTGGCGACGAAGGACAAGTTAACGTTGAAACAATTGCTTCTTTAAAACCAGATTTAATTATCGGTAACAAAATGCGTCACGAAAAAGTATATGAGCAACTAAAAGCAATCGCACCTACTGTGTTCTCTGAAACATTACGCGGTGAATGGAAAGATAACTTCAAATTTTATGCGAAAGCATTAAATAAAGAAAAAGAAGGTCAAAAGGTTTTAGCTGATTACGAATCACGTATGAAAGATTTAAAAGGCAAACTTGGCGATAAAGTAAATCAAGAAATTTCTATGGTACGTTTTATGCCTGGTGATGTTCGTATTTATCATGGTGATACATTCTCTGGTGTTATTTTAAAAGAACTTGGATTTAAACGTCCTGGTGATCAAAATAAAAATGATTTTGCAGAACGTAACGTATCTAAAGAGCGTATTTCTGCAATGGATGGTGATGTATTATTCTACTTCACATTCGATAAAGGCAACGAGAAAAAAGGCTCTGAACTAGAAAAAGAATATATAAACGATCCTCTATTTAAAAACTTAAATGCAGTAAAGAATGGAAAAGCATACAAAGTTGACGACGTTATTTGGAATACAGCTGGTGGTGTAATGGCTGCTAACTTACTACTAGATGATATTGAAAAACGCTTTGTTAAATAATTTTATTCTAACCAGCTCCCTCTTTTATGGAGCTGGTTTTTTCATTTCACTGAAGTGTCACATTATTTCATTTTGTATTTTTATTCCCGATATGTTATATTGTAAAAGTAAATATAGTTTATTTTCTCTATATCAGAATAAATATTCTAATCTAAATTTTCTGATTTGTCACTATTTTACTTTCTTTTAGAATTCAATTATTACATTTGAAAACGCTTATTATCTTGTTTTCAGGGAAAAATACGATAACGGTTGAAGAAAAATAGATTTTTTCAGAAATTTTCTTGCTATTTCCATATAATTCTATTGACTTCTAAATATTTTGTGAATTAAAATAATTACATAAATATCCGTTATACAAGATTAGGGGGAAACAAAAATGGATGCAGCTTTAAAATTAGAAAAAGCTGGAGAACAACAATCACCAAAAAAACATCCACCAGGATTATATTTGTTGTTCTTAACAGAAATGTGGGAAAGATTTAGTTATTATGGAATGCGTGGCCTTTTAGTTCTTTATTTAACAACTGCTGCTGTTAGTGGCGGGTTAGGATTTGATAAGGCAGTTGCAGTGCAATTATATGGTACTTTTACAGCGGCAGTATATTTCATGCCAATTATAGGCGGATGGCTAACTGATCATTATATTACAAGACGTCATGCCATTACTCTCGGCGGAATTATTATGGCGATTGGTAACTTTGTACTATTCTCCATGAATACAAAAACAGGACTATTACTTGGATTAGTACTATTAGTTATTGGTAATGGATTCTTTAAACCAAATATTTCTACACTGTTAGGTGAATTGTATGACGAAAATGATTCACGTCGTGACAGTGCATTTACTATCTTCTATATGGGTATTAACGTAGGTGCTTTCTTCGCTCCACTTATTTGTGGATTTTTAGCAGAAGATTTCTTTAAAACAAGCGTTGATGGCGTTATGGTTATGGGATATAAATACGGATTCTTAGCAGCTTGTATCGGTATGATTATTGGCCAAATTGTTTTCAACTTATTAGCTCCTCGCTACCTTGGTACAGCAGGAACAACAGTTGTTGGTAAAAAAACAAAAAATCAATCTGCAACTGAAAAGAAACCTTTAACAAAACAAGAAAAAAATCGCACTTGGGCAATTGTAATTTTAACTTGTTTCGTTGTATTCTTCTGGGCAGGATTTGAACAAGCTGGTAGTTCTTTAACACTTTATACAGATAAATTCGTAGATCGTACAATTTTCGGATGGGAAGTTCCAACATCTTGGTTCCAATCAGTTAACCCAGCATTCATCGTACTACTTGCACCATTCGTATCTATGCTATGGTTAAAACTTTCTAAATCAAAGCGTGGCGATTTAAAAGTACCAACAAAAATGGCATTTGGTATGATTTTACTAGGTATAGGTTACCTTGTTTTAACATTAGCGGTTCTAAAAACTGGAAGTAATGAAGCTGATATAACTGTTAAAGCAAACTTATTATTCATCGTTATCACTTATATGTTCCATACAATTGGCGAACTATTCTTATCACCAATCGGTCTATCAATGGTAAGTGCAATTGCACCTGTTAAATTAGCATCATTACTAATGGGTGTATGGTTAGCTGGTTCAGGTATGGCTAACTGGTTAGCTGGTAAGCTTGCTTCCTTTACACAATCATTAGGCTATCTTGAAGTATTTGCAAGTATCGGTATTATCGTTATCGTCCTAGGATTTGTACTTCTTCTCTGCTCTAAAAAAGTTGCAAGTATGATGGAATAACACAAAAAAGACGCTTCTACAATTAGAAGCGTCTTTTCTATTACATCTCTTCTAAAGCCGTCACATCCACGTGAACGCTCTCTCCTGGATTGGATACGTCATACACTTGAGCACTCCCCTTCTGCTCATCACAGCTCTCAATCCATACGGGGACTCCCTCATATGTAACATCAATTCTACTTGAAGAAGATAATATCTGTTTCACACGTTTTACATCCATTATATTATTCCTCCTTTGGCTTACAACACTCCTTTCTATCTTTTCATATCCCTTCAGAATATATTCCGTCAATTTAGCACTTCAACCGATAGTTTGTTTGTTTCTTTCTCACGCGCTAATATATACGCTCTCAAATCTTCCTATTATTACATCCTTTCCAAATAAAAAAAGACGTATGTTTCACACGTCTTTTTTCCATAATATTCAAAAATTAAGAAAATAATGTTTTTACTACTTCACTTACTTTATCGTTATGAATTTGATAGTACACTTCTAACCCGCGTCTCTCAAAGCGTACTACTTTATTTTGTTTTAATTTCGTTAAATGCTGCGAAACAGTTGATTGCGGAATTTCTAATACCTCTTGTAATTGTGTTACATTACATGTTCCACGCTGCATTAGTTCCATTACTAAACGTAGACGCAATGGATGAGCTAATGCTCTTAACATCTGTACGTCTTCTTCTGAAATACGACAGTCAAATTGGTTTTGGTTCATAAAATTCCCCTCATTTTCGTTTTTTATTTTCTTTATTATTTATTTATATATCTGTTCTTATATTTCCTGTTACGACATAACTTTATCAACCTATAATGCTGAAAAATTTTTCCTCCTTTTATCAGCACACAGTTCAGGAAAAAATCCCTGCTGATTTTGAATATTATACTATATGATATAAAGAAAAAGCAAAACAAAGGGATAGTAATACTTTGCTTACAAATGTTGATTTATCAGCCTTTTTGTTATATTTTCACCTTACTGAAATGTACAGTAATGATATTGTAAAATATCGTCTATAATTGATAACCTATCGTAAAGTAATTTGACCATATTTAACCACTTTGTTACGATAAAAAGGAAATTTAAGTAAGGAGGATGATGTAATATTAAAAAATGGTTTATTATTGCGTTAATTAGCATTGCGGTTAGCTGGACTATTATCGATCACTTCCTATTAGACAACAAAGAAGATATAGCTTCAAAATCAAACACCCCAGTTGGAACTGAAGTTGGCAATGTTGCCCTCAATTTCCTTCTGGAAACAACCACTGGTCAAGAAGTTCGCCTTACAGACTATAAAGGAAAAAAAGTAATATTGAATTTTTGGGCAAGCTGGTGTGGTCCATGCAAAATAGAAATGCCTGATATGGAAAAGTTTTATCATGATACTAAAGATATGGGGATTGAAATTGTCGCTGTAAATGCGACAGCTACTGAAAAAGACCCGAACAATGTAAAACAATTTCTTGAAGAAAACAAATATACCTTCCCCGTCCTATTAGATCAGAAAGGACAGGCAAGTGCCGCATATCAAATCATCAGCATTCCAACATCTTTTGTCATCGATACAAACGGTGTCATTCAATATAAGCATGTAGGACCAATGACATATGAAAAAATGAAAGAATATGTAAATAATTTATAAAAGCGTATTCAAATCAATTTGATTACGCTTTTTGTCTACTTTATGAACAAAATGTTACTTTTAACACTATTATGGAATAATTATACTTTTTCACGTTGACAATAGTGTTGAAGGAGAATATACTAAGCATGTAAGTTGATTGTGAATAGTTTCACAAATAATGTGAATTTCTTCACATATAAATAGATAGGAGTTGTCATCATTATGAGTACTTGGACACAAATTTATGACCCGTTAAACAACATTTGGTTATCTGCACTAATCGCAGCACTTCCAATCTTCTGTTTCATCATTTGTTTAATGGGACTCAAAATGAAAAGTTACATCGCTGGGCTTTATAGTGTGATCGTCGCTATTATTCTTGCTATATTTGTTTATAAAATGCCCGCAACTGTAGCTCTAGCATCTGCCGGATTCGGTGTTTTATCTGGATTTTATCCAATTTGTACTATCGTTATCGCAGCCATTTTCCTTTACAAATTAACTGTTAAAACAGAGCAATTCAACATAATTCGCGATAGTATTTCAAGCATTACAAATGATCAACGTTTACAAGTATTATTAATCGCTTATTCTTTCGGTGCTTTCTTAGAAGGTGCAGCTGGTCTAGGGGTTCCAGTTGCTATTACAGCTGCATTACTTGTAGGTATGGGCTTTAATCCATTAAAAGCAGCCGGTATTTGTTTAGTAGCTAACATCGCTGGTGGTGCTATGGGTGCTATGGGTATCCCAGTTACAGTACCTGCACAATTAACTCAATTAGACGCATTAACTATAGGTCGTCAAACTGTTCATATTTTACCATTCATTAGCATTATTTTACCTTTCTTACTTGTTTCAATGGTCGATGGAATTAAAGGTATTAAAGAAACTTGGCAAGGTATTCTTGTAAGTGGTGTCTCTTTCGCCATTACTCAGTTCCTTGTAACTTACTTCTTAGGTGCAGAACTTACTAATATTTTCGCAGCCGTTGTAAGTATGGTCTCTCTTGCATTATTCTTACGTGTTTGGCAGCCAAAATCTTCTGCTAAAGAAGAAAAACAAGAAGAAAAAGAATCTCATACATTCAATCAAATTTTATATGCTTGGTCTCCATTCGTATTCTTAACTGCATTCGTAACAATCTTTAATTTAAAACCGATTAAAGCTTTATTTGCTCCGGATGGTCCATTGGCAAACTTAGTATTTAACATTCAGTTCCCTGGTCTTCATAATGCGGTTATGAAAACTGCACCAATTACAAAAGCTGATACACCTTTCGCAGCGATTTTCAAATTCGATGTATTCTCTTCTACAACTACTGCGATCGTACTAGCAATTATCGTTTCACTTATCGTTTACCGCGTAAAAGGTAAAATGGTTAAAGAACTAATGATTGAAACAATGAAAGAACTAAAAGCTCCAGTATATACAATTTGTAGCGTTATCGCTTTAGCTTACGTAGAGAACTACTCTGGTATGTCATCTACACTTGGACTTGCATTCTCTTCTACTGGTAATGCATTCCCAGTTCTTTCTCCAATCTTAGGATGGATTGGCGTATTCATTACAGGATCAGTAGTATCAAGTGGTTCATTATTCGCACCACTTCAAGCAGTAACTGCAGATCAATTAAACATCGTTCCTTCTACACTCGTTGCATTAAACGTAGTAGGTGGTACAATGGCAAAAATGGTTTCACCACAATCTGTAGCAGTTGCTTGTGCAGCAGTTGGACTAGTTGGTCAAGAATCTGCCTTATTTAAAACAGCAATGAAATACAGTTTAATCTTCTTAGCTGTTATTAGCTTACTTCAATTAAACGCTGTATTTAATATCTTCTAAAAAAAAGCACCGATCCAAATGGATCGGTGCTTTTTACATTACATTTTTTTATTCTTTAATAAAGAAGCACCAGCAATTTCAGGATGCGTCATTTCGTATGGATCCAAAATAATATCAAGCTCTTCTGCTGTAAGTACACCATGTTCTAAACATAGCTCCCTAACAGATTTTCCTGTCGCAATTGCTTCACGTGCAATGCGAGAAGCTGCTTCATAACCAATATGAGGGTTCACTGCTGTAATAACTCCAACACTTTTTTCAACATATTGCTTAAGCAACTCTTCATTCGCTGTAATTCCTTTAATACAATATTCACGGAATACACGGAATCCATTGTTCATAATACTGATGGATTGAATTAAATTAAATACTAATACCGGCTCCATTACATTTAACTCTAATTGTCCAGCTTCTGACGCTAAGCAAATGGTATGGTCATTTCCAATTACTTGGAAAGCAACTTGGTTAATTACTTCTGCCATAACTGGATTTACTTTACCCGGCATAATAGATGAACCTGGTTGACGAGCTGGTAATTGGATTTCCGCCAATCCAACACGTGGACCAGACGCCATAATACGAAGGTCATTTGCAATTTTAGACATATTCATCATACATACTTTTAGTGCTGCAGATACTTCTGTATACGCATCTGTGTTTTGCGTCGCATCAACTAAGTGCTCTGCACCAACAAGAGGGAAACCACTAAAAGTTCGTAAATGCTTCACAACTTGTTCTATATAAGTAGGGTTTGCATTTAATCCCGTACCGACAGCTGTCGCACCCATATTAACTTCGTATAAATGTTGACGAGACTGTTTAATTCTTTTTATATCACGCTCTAGCACTCTGCTATATGCTTCGAATTCTTGCCCAAGGCGAATTGGAACTGCATCTTGCAAATGTGTACGCCCCATTTTAATAACGTGATCAAACTCTTTTGCTTTATCATGAAAAGCAGAGTGAAGTTCTTCCATTGTAACAAGAAGTTCTTCTAGCATCATAAGAGTTGCAATATGAATCCCAGTTGGGAACGCATCGTTTGTTGATTGGGCCATGTTCACATGAGTGTTTGGACTAATTTTCGCATATTCACCTTTTTCGTATCCCATACGTTCTAACGCTCTATTAGCAATTACTTCATTAGTATTCATATTAATTGAAGTACCTGCTCCGCCCTGAATTGGGTCTACAATAAATTGATCATGGAACTTTCCATCCATAATCTCTTGTGCCGCTTCTGCAATTTCTTGCCCGATATCTTTAGCTAAGTAACCTGTATCTATATTCGCAAGCGCTGCCGCTTTCTTTACAATTGCCATTGCCGTAATGAGTGACGGATGAATGCGGTATCCTGTAATAGGAAAGTTTTCTACGGCACGTAATGTTTGTACACCATAATAAGCTACACTCGGTACTTCTTTTTCACCTAAAAAATCTTTTTCTATACGTATATCCTTCGTTGCTATCATTTTTCATCACCTATACTTTTCATTCTAAATCCTTATCTAAAGAATTCGCCCTATAAAATACGAGTATCATTAAAAGAATTCTTCAGTATCCACCTTCACTATATAGCAGCCTTTTTGAAAGCGCAAACATTTATTTTTCTATATATAATTTTTATTAAAGTTTATATAATAGAAAATCCATTCATTCTTCTACTTTCTTTATTTCAACTCGCTTAATTTGATGCATATCCTTTTCAAGAACTTTAAAAGAAAAGCCGTGTTTCTCAATAATATCCCCCTCAGCAACGATTTGCTTTTGTACCATAATCCAACCACCAATTGTATCAACATCATCAGCGACCAAATGTATGCCAAATAAATCATTTACTTCGCTAATAAGCACTTTCCCCTCTACAATTTTACACACTTCACTTATATGTTCTATAGGTGGATGCTCATCTTCATCGTATTCATCTCGGATTTCTCCAACAATTTCTTCTAAAATATCTTCCAATGTAACAATCCCTGCTGTGCCACCATATTCATCATATAATACAGCTAATGGAATGCGCCTTCTTTGCATTTGCAATAATAAATCATGGATTGCGATATTTTCTAACACTTCAATAACTGGACGTGTATATGGTGTAATCGAACACTCTTCATCTCGATTACCATCCATATAACGAATAAATAAGTCCTTTACATTAACCATCCCAATAATTTCATCTTTATCTTCACCAAATACTGGATATCTCGTATATTTTTCTTGTGCGATTACTTTAATATGTGTCTCAAAAGGCTCATCTTCATATAAACCAACAACTTCAGTACGAGGTACCATGATTTCCTTTGCTACCCTGTTATCAAATTCAAAGATGTTATTTACATATTTAAATTCAGTTTGATTAATCTCGCCACTTTCATAACTCTCAGACAAGATTAATCTTAGTTCCTCCTCAGAATGCGCAACTTCATGTTCAGAAGCCGGATGTAAACCAAATAAGCCTGTCACAAATCGCGCAGAGCCATTTAAAGCCCAAATAAATGGATACATAACTCGGTAAAAATAAATAATGGGCTTTGATAATAATAAGCTAACTTGCTCTGCTTTTTGGATTGCAAAAGTCTTTGGAGCGAGTTCACCAATTACAACATGTAAAAACGTAATAACTGCAAATGCAATAATAAATGAAACTGTACTTGCAATTGCAGGAGATAAATCCAATATTAAAAACAGCGGTTCAAGTAAATGTTTAATCGTCGGTTCTCCTAACCACCCGAGCCCTAAAGCAGTAATCGTAATTCCTAACTGACATGCCGATAAATACTCATCTAAATTTGAAGTTACTTTTTTAGCTGCCAATGCGCCTCGTCTTTTTTCACTAACAAGTTGATCGATACGACTGCTACGCACCTTTATAATTGCAAACTCTACAGCTACAAAGAAACCTGTTAGCGCAATAAGAACAGCTACCATCAATAATTTTAAAATATCCACATATGTCCTTTAGCTTTTCTTAGCTAAAGTTACACCTCCTTTAAATAAAGAAGTTTCACTTTAGTTTCTTCATTTACTTGAAAGCAACCCTATATAAAATTCACCAATTTTCAGCCCTCATACAATTCTAATGGCAAACCGTCAGGATCTTGGAAAAAGACGAATTTTTTTCCCGTTATCTCATCAACACGTATCAATTCCGTCTCAACATCGCATCGGTTTAAATGTTTAACAGCTTCTTCTATATCAGTAACCGCAAAAGCTAAATGCCTAAGTCCAGCAGCCTCTGGAAAGCTTGCGCGATCAGGCGGACTTGGAAATGAAAATAATTCAATTTGATACTCTCCTCCTACACATAAATCTAACTTATACGAATTTCGTTCCTTTCTATATACTTCATTCTTCACTTTGAAACCTAATATTCGTGTATAAAAATCCTTTGACACTTCATAATTTGAACAAATAATTGCAACGTGATGTATTCTACATATATTCATGATTCCTCTATTCCTCTCTTTACCAAACATGCATATTCTCACTTTAAATGAAAAACATATATCAGAATATCTCTTTTAGGGGGCTTATTATGAAATTTATCACTTTTTTCGTTGGACTTATCGTTGTTTTTTTCCTCGCCTACATTG